>NZ_JAYGJO010000005.1:0-262708 GCF_035013185.1 Acerihabitans sp. TG2 | reverse complement strand
CAAGATCATCAGGCAATATTCAGAGTAAAAAGCATGGCGCGTGTGCTGCATGCTTCTCGCAGTGGTTTTTATGCTTGGCTGGCACGTCAAGGTGAATCATCGCCTCGCCAACAGGCACGGCAAGCCCGCGATATGCATGTTCTTACTGCTTTTAATCGAGCCAAACAGCGTTATGGCGCGCCAAGACTCACTCTGGACTTACGTGATGCAGGTTTCTGCTGGAACCGTAAAACGGTTGCGGACAGTCTGCGTCGCCAAGGGTTGAAAGCACGGGCAGCACGACGTTTTAAAGCGACGACAAACAGCAGTCATAGCTTGCCGGTGGCACCAAACCTGCTTAACCAGCATTTTACCGCTACAAAGCCGAACCAGAAGTGGGTCGGGGATATAACTTAGCTTTGGACAGAGGAAGGCTGGCTGTATCTAGCTGTTATTATAGATCTTTATTCACGCGCAGTGGTGGGCTGGTCAATGTCAGAACGGGTGACGGCAAAACTGGCCTGTGATGCATTGCAAATGGCACTAAAACGAAGGCAAAAACCGCAAGGCATCATTGTCCACAGTGATCGTGGTAGTCAATATTGTTCACAAGATTACCGCAATATATTGAAAGAAAACAAGTTAAAGCCAAGCATGAGCGCGAAAGGATGTTGTTATGATAATACCTGTGCTGAACGTTTTTTCCATAGCCTGAAGGTTGAGTTAATCCACGGAGAACAATTTCCCAGCAGACAAATAATGAAAGACGCGGTGTTCAGTTATATTGAAATTGACTATAACCGCTACCGTCGGCACAGTGCTAATGGTTGGCTAAGCCCGGAACAATATGAACGAAAGAACCTCGCTTAGGGCTGTGTCTGTTATTGCTGGGTAGGATCACAGGTCGTGAATCGCACATACCTCTCCCCAGAGACCTGATCGAGCATGAGTTCTGTTTCCCCTGATTTTAGATAACAGAAGCTTTCTTCCGGTCGTTTATATAAGCAATTCAAGCCGAGTATCTGGCAGTAAAATTTCGTGGAATCACGCCAGTCAGTAACATAACGGCGTTCTATCTTTCGGACAAAATAATTATTTTTGACTCAGCATTTGCACAAGGATCTGGCTGAACGACTCGCAGGTGCGTAGCTTGGTTGCATCATTTAAATCCCGACTGTAGAGCACAAATTCAGCATCAGGCAGGTCCGGCAATGCTAACGCTGTGGGAGAGGACATCTCTGTGGGATGAATAGCGGAAAGGTTTAGGCAGCCGATCCCGAGTCCCGCGGTAATGGATTCTTGTAAACCGCGCACACCGGACGCAATATGACGTATAACATAAGGTCGGTGATGTTTTTTTAATGTTTGACAGACCACCTTATGCAGCGTGCAGCCTTCGGATAACAAAGCCAGTGAAACCGGAGCGGATATATTTTGTTGAGTGCCCTTCACGGCTTCTACCCATCGCAGAGGTTCGCGAAACAACACTTTTTCTCTTCCAGTCTTAATGTGAATACCACCGCCAGAAATTCTCATCACTATCGCCAAATCCAACTCGCCTCGTTGCCACGCAGCGGAAATATCCGCACTTGTGCCACCCCGAGTGCGCAGACGCAAATGTGGGTAAAGACGGCTTAAACGCGCCATTACATCGATAGTTATGCCGGGCCGACAATAATCTGTCATACCGATACTGACTTCACCTGACAGGTTAATGCCCTGAAGATCTTGCCAGGCGCTCTGTGCCATGTCCAGCAGACATCTGGCATGAGTCAATAACCGCTCACCCGCTAGGGTGGGAACTACGCCACTTTTACTGCGGGTTAACAATATCTGCCCCGTACGAATTTCAAGTTTACGAAGTTGCTCGCTTAAGGCTGATTGTGAGAGGCAACGCAGCGGTGCTGCCGCAGTGACACTGCCCGCCTCAACGGCAGTCACAAAACTTTGCAGGTGCTCCAAATCAAATGTATTCATTTTTTCTATCGGTTTTTCCGGTGGATATCATCTTATCTTCCCGCTTTTCAACGGAATGAGCAAGAATGATAATCAGCCTACATTCACTGATGGAGAGATTATATGCCTCATATTGTTCTGCAGTTATCTGGAAATAAAGATGTCGACTTAATGCATAAAGCCATTGAAGTTATTCAGGATTTAACCGCTGATATCCTGAAAAAAGAGCGGAGCGTGATGGCAACTACAGTAACATTTATCGATGACGACCAATGGTTTATTGGGGGGAAGCCGCTTTCCCAGAGTGGGGGCAGCGCATTCCATTTAGACATAAGCATAACTGACGAAACCAATACTAAATCTGAAAAATCCCGCTTTGTCCGCGAACTGTATCAGGCATTAGCTAACTTTCGAGGGGATTTGCATGAAGCAAGCTACATCCATTTAATTGATGCGCGAGCCGCTGCGTATGGTTATGGGGGACGCACGCAGGAATGGCGCCATCAACAAGCTGAAATGTAACAGGCAAAGAAACGCGATGTATCCGCTGTTGAGTCATGCTACCTGATTTGAGCAAGAGACTCCCCTAGTGTCAGCATACATGTCACCCCCCATCAAAAATTCTAATGAGGTCATGGGGACACAATATGAAACGCATTTCACCGGAGCGTAAAACCGCCACACTCAGTGAGACCGACATCGCGGCGTACTGCCGAAAAAAAGGCTTATATCCAGAGCAAATTGCTCAGTGGAAACAGGCTTTTTTACAGGTGCCGCCGGTGGATGACCGTGCGGCACTCAAGCAGGTCCAGAAAGAAAACAAGCAGTTAAAAAAAGAACTGATCCGTAAGGAAAAAGCTCTGGCGGAGGCGGCAGCGATACTGGTTCTGCGAAAGCGGTTGCGGGATTATTACGGGGAAGCGGACGGGGACGACTGACGCCAGCCCTCGAGCGCCAAACGCTTATCGGCTATGTGCGAGAGGCTATGGCCAATGGTGCCAGGCTATTAGTCGCGCTGAAGGAAATCAATCTGAGCGAACGGAGCTGGCGGCGATGGCAGAAGCATGCGGAAGATGGACGGCCTGGTGCCATCAGACCCACGCCTGACAACCGGTTAACGGCAGAGGAAGAGCAGCAGATACTGGCGGTATGTCATCGACCAGGCTATGCCAGCCTACCGCCGTCGCAGATCGTGCCGCGCCTGGCGGATGAAGGGATTTATCTGGCCAGTGAATCGACTTTTTACCGGGTGCTGCGGCGCCACGGCGAGGTACATCGCCGAGGGCGGCAACAGACCAGTCACCAGGCCCGTCCTGTGACGACCTGGAAAGCGACGGGCCCGAATCAGGTCTACACCTGGGATATTACCTTCCTGCCGTCGGTGGTGAAAGGTCTTTGGTATTACCTGTATCTGGTGATGGATATCTACAGCCGAAAGATCGTGGGCCAAGAAGTCTATGGGGAAGAAAGCGGCGAGTGGGCAGCGGCGCTGATGGAACGGACAGTGTTGCGTGAACGCTGCTATCAGCAGCCCCTGGCGTTTAAATGGATAAGGATAATTTACCGCTGTTGGAAGACCAGAAACTGTTACGACGAAGTGCAATACTTAAAGGCACTTCAGGAACGAAATTCGCCTTTGCTGAAGGCATAAAAAGCTTGTCGAGTGTCTCAGGGCGTGAGGCAGATACTACAAACCTATTAACATTGCCGTGCGTTAACAGCCCGTACAACAAAAAACAATTCTCCCCTTCCGCCAGTACTTATACCCCACGCTGGTGATCTGTTTTAAAATCAACCTGATCAAGAGTGTCACTGAAACTCAGCGTTCACATGTCCCGAGGGTTTTTACCCGCGGCGAGTGATAACCCACCCTCACATCAACGCCGCTCTGACCCGCGAATATTCCGCTCTGTTCCTGCACCAAGTCGTAGTTGCTGGTCATTTTGTCGCGACTGGCGTTCAAACAAGCGAAGGCTGTTCTGGCCCTGAAGGTGTATGAGTGGACGTAATTATCCGGTTTATACTCATTGCATAATTATAGACACCGAGCCGGGTCGTTAAGGCTGCGCCCTGCTGGGGAGTGACTGATTACAATTTTATTGCTAAAATACCTATTCATTTATCTATTCATTAAATGGTTTAACACAATGCCTATTCGTTCCGACAGGATACGCCTGTTGCTCAGCCAGGGGCCGATGACATCTAGACAACTAATTGAAATATTAGGAGTTAGTCAGCCAACAATTTCCCGGGAATTGAGAGCTCTTGGTGATGACGTCGTTCGAATCGGAGCGGGTCCATATATTCAACATGCCCTACGAGATGCCCATCGAGGATTCAGGTCCGCGCCCATTTACCGCATCACCGATGAAGGGCATGTTAAACATCTTGGCGAGCTCATACCGGTTCGTCCGGACGGATTTGTTATGGTGCAGGCCAACAACGTGAGTCTCCATAGCGACGGGCTGCCGTGGTGGCTGTTTGATATGCGACCACAGGGGTATCTCGGGCGAGCCTACGCATCAACGTATGCCGCCGAGCTCGGCTTGGAAGCGAATCCCGAGCAATGGGCAGACGCGGATGTCGTTAGAGCGTTGCTCACACATGGCCATGATGCCATCGGCAACCTGCTGATAGGGGCGCAGGCACGGAACCATTTTTTGGCGATGCCAGAACCCACCCCAGTTGCGCGCGCCACGGCGTACCCCGCACTGGCGCTGGCGGTTGGCGCTGGCGAGGTACCAGGGTCATCTGCAGGAGGTGAGCAACCGAAGTTCTGCACCTATACAGAACGTGGCCATGTGTTAGTGAAATTCTCTGCTCCGGACGATAACCCGATCAGCGAACGCTGGCGTGACCTTCTGTTGGCTGAACACCTGGCGCTGAGGGTGCTTGGTGTGGAGACAGAGGTGTTTGATTTCGGTGGCCAGCGATTCCTCGAGGTCCCCCGATTCGACCGTGTTGGCCAACTGGGTCGTATCGGCGTCTTTTCACTGCGGGCACTTGATGCGGAGTTTGTCGGCAATGCCAGAGCCTCGTGGCCGGTTCTGGTCAATAAACTTGTTACGGGGGGACATGTTCATCCTGAGGCCCTCATCGGTACAGCTCGACTTTGGGCATTCGGGATGCTGATCGGCAATACCGACATGCACGCCGGCAACCTGTCGTTCATCAGTAGCCATGGCCGCCCCTATCACCTCGCGCCGGCATACGACATTCTGCCCATGGGGTTCGCCCCCAGAGCGGGTGGCGCAATCTCAAACGAACTTAGACCGGCGTCACTGCCGGAAGTGATCAACCCGGATACCTGGCGGGAAGCACTGGACTTGGCTGAAAACTTCCTTGTCATAGCCAGCCGTTGCGACCGCTTCTCCGCTCATTTCGCCCCATGCGTTGAGGCATTACACCACCACATTGATGAGGCCAGATCACGTATCGCCCGCCTAGGATAAAAAGCGGATTCAACTTTACTGACCCTCTCATTTTTCAGGCTAATCTAATCCAAAGCGTGCGGGTATATAAACGTTGTAACTTCAGGTAATACGCAAGCGTCAACGTAGAACCGTATTGATGCTTATTCAGCAGGAACCGTGGGGTTTTACGACAGAAGATCGTTGATCTTGTTGATGGGGTGATCCGCGATAGTCGCCAGCACATGGCGCAGATAAGACTCCGGCTCTACTTCGTTCAATTACTAGCCTGGCGATGGATTAATCAGAGGGGAGCAGCGCAACAGTGCGCAACCGCGTCGGGTCGTCAGGTATTATGTATGCGCGGTGATCGGCCAAAATGTCCTCAATTTCTGCTTTATGCCTGCGTACAATCTGACGTTCGGGTGAACCGGCTAACTTTTTGTTGACGGCGTTTCTGCCTGCATATCCCGCGCTTGTGACCAATCAAGCAGGGACAGAAACACCGGTGTTAGTGCTTTCCCTATGTCGGTCAGGCAATACTCGACTTTTGGCGGCACTTCTGGGTATACCGTTCGTACCACGATCCCATCCTGTTCCAGTTCCCGCAGGTGTTGCGTCAGCATTTTCTGCGAAGCTTGGGGAATCGCCCGCTCAAGGTCTGAAAATCTCATGGTTTTGCCCTCACAAAGATGGGCAAGGATAGGCATCTTCCAACGGCCGTCGATACAGCGGAGCGCGTCTCCCAAACGGTCGGCGCAAACTTCGCGATAACTGGCATCCTTCGGGGCGCTTCTTTTTGCAGTCATGCTTACCTATTAGTGAGTTAACCACTTAAAAGTGGGTTCTTCCCTCTTTTCAACAAGGAGGCTATGGTACCGAGCGGACCCATTCATTGCAATGCGGCGGCACTCGCCGGCGGCATTATCTTAAGGAAAAAAAATGAGATTTATACTCATTCTATCACTGATGTGTATTTTGACCGGGCCGGGCGCAATGGCCCAGACAACGCAGAGCGGGTTTATTAAAACCGCCGATGGCGTGCATATCCATTATATTGAGGCAGGGCAAGGCAGACCGTTGGTCTTCATTCCGGGATGGACAATGCCGGCCTGGATCTGGCAGAAGCAAATCGACACCCTCTCTAAAAAGTACCGGGTGATTGCTGTTGATCCGCGCTCGCAGGGCGAAAGCGACAAACCGGCGTATGGGCATCTGCCTGAGTCTCGTGCCCGCGACTATAAACAGCTCGTGGATCAGCTTGGGTTAAAGCAACCAGTGCTCATCGGCTGGTCTATGGGATGTGGTGAACTACTGAGCTATGTCGAACAATTCGGCGAAGACAATATCAGCGGTTTGGTGCTGGTGGATGGATTGATTCCGGCCAACAAAAATCCAAAGCTGGTTTCACTCATGCAGGCATGGACTGTCCAACTTCAACAAGATCGCCGTAAACATGCCGATATATTTGTGCGAAGTATGTTCAATAAGCCGGTGCCGGAAAAATACTTACAAAAACTCATGCGTTCAACGATGGTGGTTCCCACCGACACTATGGTTACGCTGATTGACAATATGCTCGCGGTGACGGATTTTTCGAAAGCCTTCTCCAGAATCAATCATCCCATGCTTTTTATGTATGAGCCGGCGATGCAGGTGAACGCCGACTACCTGAAAGCGAAGCTTGGCGACAAGGTTCGGTTGGCACGGTTCGACGGCGATGGACACGCGCTGTTCGTCGACGATCCGATAAAGTTCAACCGTGTGTTGGACCAGTTCGTCCAGAGCTTGCCGAAGTAGGTTCGCCCAATAATGATGTCGGTAAGGGGCGATGACCACATTGACACCCGTTAGCGAAAGCGCTGACGTCGTCGTTCAACGGCGGGACGCCCCCGGATCATGAAAAACCGTCTGTCGCTCATTCACAATCTCAATACTCACCCATCGGTTGTCAGCGGGTACACGAACATTGGCGTTACCCCGACAAAAACGGACACGGTTAATTAAGTACGACCCAAACCGTATTGAATTACCTTCAGTAATCTACTATTAGGCGTTAATGAAATAGACGCACAACCTTCTGTAATAAATTGATTTTACGTTAATAAAAGTAACAATCGCCGTTTTTCCTGCCAGTCGTTTCATTGATGACTCTCCTTAAAACTGTGTCATGCCGCCATCGACCACCAGATCGGTTCCGGTGGAAAAACTGCTGTCGTCTGATGCAAGAAAAAGAGCGGCAGCGGCCAGTTCATCCGGCTGTCCTAAACGCCCGAGAGGTACCATGGCTGCAGCCTGTTTACGAAAGGCTGCTGACCCACAGTGAGACACGACAGACGAAGCGCGTGCGGCTGCTCTGCGAACATATCCGCACTGCGATGCAGGACTACTCTGAAAGGATGGCAGGACGGTTCGACATTATCTGAGATGAAATGAACAGAGCAGGTAATAAAGAAATGTCCGGCCGCGACCGGAAATAACACGTTCGCGGTCTTCCGGAACGACCATTCACCTTCTTCAGCAAGGTTAAAGAAGAGCTGGCGTGTATTCCCGCGCAGTTGAAAGCCATCGAATACTGGCAGAAAACAGCAGTTTCCAAGGGTGCCAAATCCCCTAACGGCAAACCCACTAAAACGGATGTGGTGCTGGGCTACATCGGTAAACTGTATGGAGTCAAACGAACTCTGCAAGGCTCAGTGAAACGCAAGCGCAACTCGACGCGTTGTTGCCCTGGAATGTGGACCTGGCCCCTTATTCAAAAAATGTGCCGCATATGGATAGGGGGAGTACGTCGATTTAACGGCGCTTACGATACACTGGATTTACCCTTTATGGGTTGGAAGGACTTAACCTATTGAATACAAAAAGTACAGTCATCGTGAAATGGCTGTACGCTGAATTAAATGATAAAAAGTGCTGTCAAACCTGCGTCAAACCACCATCCACACAGATCTCTGCACCGGCAATATAACTACTCTCATCACTAGCGAGGAACAAAGCAGCATTGGCCACTTCTTCTGGCTTACCCAATCTGCTCAGCGGGATCGCGCTAGTTAATCCTTGGCGCAACTCATCTGAGGCAACCGCCATCATTTCGGTATCGATAGGGCCGGGCGCGACCACGTTAATGCGAATGCCGCGCGCAGAGAGTTCGCGGGTCCAGGTTCGGGCAAAGGAGCGCAGCGCCGCTTTGCTTGCACTGTAGACACCGTAGCCCTGAGTGCCAATCACATCGGCAATCGACCCAATTAGCACCACGCTGGCACCGGTTTTCAGCAGCGGCAGTGCGGCCTGCAGGGCAAACAGTGGCGAACGGACATTGAGGCCGAAGATCTGATCAAAATGCGCTTCGCTAATCTCATCAATGGTGGCATATTCCGACATCCCGGCGTTGATGACCAGCACATCGAGCTGACCGGATTCGGCTTTAATCGTCTCCATAATGCGAGTCAATTCGCTCTGTTGACTAACATCGGCACGCAGCGGCATCGAAGTGCCTATTATTTTGCTGCTGGCTAGCTGTAATTCTTCGTCACGACGCGAGGTAAACCAGGTCGTTGCGCCTTCGCTGGCAAAACGCTGACTGATCGCCAGACCAATCCCTTTTGCACCGCCCAGAACCACGGCCACTTTGTTTTCCAGTCTGCTCATCTGTTATCTCCTGTTTGAGTGGAAAACAGATGATATATATTTTATACTTAATATCAATTACGCACTTTATTTATATCAGATATCACGGAGTATATCGCCATGGCAAAGATTGACGGTAACAGCCTGAGAGATGTAGGAAAAACTCGTCCAGTACTGGAACACATCACCAATAAATGGTCGATTTTAATTCTCACCGTACTCTGTACCAAGCCTTGCCGTTTTAATGAAATCCGCCGTCGGCTGGATGGCATTACCCACAAAGCGTTGGCCGATGCCCTAAAGCGGCTTGAGCGAAATGGCCTAGTGTATCGCGAAGTGCTCAACACCTCACCGGTGGGTGTGGAGTATAGCCTCACTCCGCTGGCACAGACATTGCAACAGCCGTTTATAGCCCTGTATGACTGGGCGCTGGAGTATGGTCCGGCACTGGAGCTGGCGCAAGCGGCGTATGATCTCGTCCATGCGGATGAGAAAAAAGAGGTGACGGAGGCGCGTGCCTAAATTGCACACGGTCATGCTTTCCACACAGAAGCGGTAAACGGCTTTTGCTCAGTGGTTACCCGTGCCCGCGTCGACCGTGTTCTGCGTTTGATATTTCGGTGATCCTGCACCACAAGGTTGTTCCGATATTTGCTCTGCCTGATGGTTTAAGACTCCGGCTCTACTTCGTTCAATTACTATCCTGGCGATGGGTTTACCAGAGGGGAGCAGGTCAAAAGTGCCGGGATAGGTCCCCCCGCCGGCACTGGGACCTCGCGAACCATTTTTATGCCGTATCTGCAGTGTTGATTTTCATTTCTGATGCGTTGGAATTCGGGCAATGACCTTAATGTCAAAATCGAATCCCGCAAGCCAGGTAACACCAACGGCGGTCCAGTTCGGATAAGGGGGCTGCGGGAAAATAGACTGTTTCACCTGCATAATCGTCGGAATAACCGTGCTCTTCATAGAGAGCATGGCGGTTAGCAGGGAAAATAGGTTCACGCTGGATCATGGAGTTCCCTTTCTTAAGTCAATGTGTAATGCGGGATGCAGGATGCAGGATGCACGGTACGTACAATTGATTTAATATACGCAGCGTATACCAAGCAGAGAGTTGCAAGCATTGCCAGTGCTATTCCCCTTACCACCGATAAAACTGTCATCGAGGCGAACGTACTAATGGCAACAGCGCTTGCATCCAAATCAAACGGGTCGGTGACCTTATCAGAACCTACGACGAGCGAAGTGGTCAGAAATCCTGGATACACTGGCGTTGGCAAAGTGTCAAGTTCGTCAGACAGACGTTTGTGGAATGGACAACTAAAACAGTTAACTCATCATACTGGGCCAGACTTTATTATCAGGGACAGCGAGAAAAGGGGAAATCGCATCAATCCGCCATCCGAGCTCTTCCGTTTAAATGGATAAGGATCATTTACCGCTGCTGGAAGACCAGAACATGCTACAACGAGACAAAATACTTACTGGCACTCGAGGCGCGAAACTCTCCCTTGCTGAAACCATAAAAAGCTTGTCGAATGTCTCAGGGCGTGAAACAAACAGTACTTACCCCACAAAGTGTGATTTCAAGTGAGAATAAGTATTGCAAGAGTGTATTTAATGGGATCTACTTTTGGCAAGAATCTTAAAAGTGAGATCCCATTCCTTCTTGATTAACTAAAGTATTTCTCTAAAATCTTTAGCAAAAGAAAAAGCGATAGCCTTTACTACAATTTGTTTCTTCTCGCCTCGCCATGCTATAGAGCCATCAGCAATATTATGAACCTGAGCGTAATGAGGCCTGAGTTGGTTATCTTCATGATCAAAAAACGCTTTAGAATCAAGGCTCTCTTTGAGCCATTCAATGCGGGATACAAAAAAATCCTCGAGGGGTACGGCATAGTGCTGAGTCCATACAAGGTAAATCCATCCTTCCTGGTTGTAATCAGAATGACGCGAACTTTTTAATTTCTGGTATAAATTGTTAATGGCATTATCAAACTTTGATTTTGCAACAGGATAGATGACTTTAACTTCTATATGAGTCAGAATTTTAGGCTGTTTCGTTTTTCCTGATGAGTAGAGCGTTAAATCACGCTTATTATCTTCATTATACAGGAACAGATCCCCATCGGATAACGCTTGTAACTTATGCCCTTCGAAATTAATAAGATGGCAAAGTTCAGTGCATAACCATAGTTCACATGCCGAATAATTAAATCGCGGCAAATAGTGTTCCGAACTTTCATTTAAAATAGACGATGACTGAGAGAATAAATTAAATTTTTGTTGTAAGTTATTTATATCCACTAAATTTATTCCTTGCATTACGATTCAATTAAATCTAAGATCGTTGAAATATCATGATTGGTGACGAGTCCCGTCTCATTAACAGGCACGGACTCAACAATTTTTTCATTACCCAATTGAACATTAACCTTCTTAATAATGGCATTAAGATTATTTGCGAAGTTTTGAACCTCAACGGCTTTTATTGTTATATTTTCAAAAGTGATATAGCAAACCCCCTTTTCGGTGATTGAAAATTGACTGTCCGGGTTTCTGAATTCCTGTTGAAAAGTAGATATCCATTTTTCTGATGGGCAGTAATACGGCTTTATTTGAAAACTTAACTTATCAAACACCCCACTATTAAAGGAGCTAACCGCTTTATCAATGCCAGTCAGAAAAACAGCGTTTGTAATAAGAACATTAGTAAATTTTTTCATTTATAACACTTTTTATCCCACTTACTTGTAATGCAAAGTTATTGTTGGTTTTTATCTTTCATATGCTATAGTATATTCCTGTTTTCATCAATAGCATAATATAAAATGCCTCGACTTATCTGGTGTCTGGACGACTACTTCAAAGAGAAGAAGAAAGATTGTTATTTCGTGGTTTTCGGCAGAAAGTTCCCGATCAAGCACGATGAAAATTTTAAAGTGAGTGAAAATCCGCCAGGGCGAAAGGTTTTATTAAGGTGGTTTAAGTCAAATTATTCTCATATTGTAATCGAACCTGTATGGCCTCACAGTAGCGGCAGTTTATCGTTTTTTTTTCAAAGAAAATATGATGGGTCGATCACGATAGAATTCGACGAAGCAAGTCTTAAAGCTTTTTGCGAAGTTTGGGAGGATGAAAATCAAAATGGTTGTTCAAAGGATGGCCTCTTTACTTGTTACCATATTCCGTACGAGTCTTACCTCTCAAATAAATCATAAAGCCAAAACATGCGTGGATTCAGGACTGAATTAAACGCGCCCTCGCTGCTATCTGGTACAGGGATATGCTGTCGTCCTGATCAGTGTTGCACTGCCGAAGCGGCTACTCATCTACAGCAGTATGAATAGCCCTAAGGATTTAGGTCGCTTCCATGTTTAAGTACTGTATCCGTTTCTCGCTGTGTTTTTTGACGGGAAGAATTCAGCGTGGATATCGCTGTTGGCATCATCAATCATCGCAATCAGACAGGATTTGTTATTGCCAAACCAATGGTGCGTACTGCCGCCGTCCATTTGCAACATCAATCCTGGTGCTTCCATTCACTTCCTGCGTTTTTGAACCCGACTTCGCCTGCGCTTTGCGCGTTTTACATGATGAATATCGTGTGCCCATTTTCTCAATGCCTCACGCTTCACGCTTCACGCTTCACAGCGATGTGTTCATTGGCTTCCAGCATGTCAGCGAGATGCAGCAAATTCAGGTCATAATAGTATTTTTCACGGATAATTGACTGAATTTGTTGTTTTAATGTATCGGGAGTCTTATCCGCGGGTTCACTCCCGGCGTTGCCATGAACAACAAACTGGAGTCCCTTTTCTTAATAACGCTGGAGAAACGTTCACTGATACGTCTGGATTTACTGAGGAGCTTAGCGGCATGGCAATAGTGATTTTACGCTCAGCCACTTTTGCAATGACAACCACGGTCAATTGAGCTTTGGCGTTCAATGTGATCATGCTTAGCGTTCTTCAAATATACAAAAAACATTCAAAGAACACGGTTATCAATTAACCGTCAATTTCCCTTGGTAATTCGCGATTACGACAGAATCGCTTGGTGTTAACACAGATGCTTGTAAATGGTATGAAAAATAGCAGCGCCCACGGGTTAAAACCTATCCGAGTTCGTACCAGCAAAGGCGTGTTATTACTTATGTTCAACCAGGTCATTTCATCGGGTTCCGGCAATGACGTGCTAAGCAATTCGGTATAGGTTTCGGTATTGTGTTTCTGTTTTTCCAAAAATAAAAAAATGAATTCTTTGATTCGTTTCTCGCTGGTCCCTCCCGCAAACGGTGCCAGATAAAAAAGTTACACTGGACGTTTTGTATTTTCAATAATACGGATAACTTTGGTGATCTTTTTATTCTGCGCAATCTCCAGCGCTTGCCCCACATCAGATCAGTCCTGTTTTTTTCCGATACTGACAATGCGCCGCCTGGCCGAAGACCCCGTTTTAAACCGTTATTGATACCACGGGCGAAGGACTTGGTTTCACTGTAAGCGTCGTCTCCATAGCGTCTACTTTTAACAGACATCAATAGATAATCTAGATGTCATCTCTTTAATCGACGGGCACCTATCGTGGAAACGGCTCAGACCCAGACGAACTGGCGTTCAGCTTCGCGCCAGTTTTATTCTCCAGAATTTACGCTAAAGCGGGTTCAGCTTGCCTCGTTCGGGAACTCATGCAAGGCCCTCAATAATGATTGGCCTACCGGCGGGTACCCGTATCTGATTGGTCGCCGGCTACACCGACATGAGTTGGGGGTGTGTCGGATAAACGACGCTTTCTCGCCACTGTTCATATCCTTTTGGATCACTCACTAACGGAATATGAACATTTACACAATTTTCAGTGCAGGCCCTCGAATCACTGCCTAGAGTTAGGGATGAACCTCTCGACAGCGTTCAGATTTTATATGGGCTGCGTCACTTTACCCATAGTGACGGATTATGATAATGGGCGTCGAGTCCTTCACTAAACCAACGGCCATTAAGTACTTCGCCGATCAAGGCTTTTTTGTCAGCTTCACTCACCGTTTTATCATCACTCATCTGGTGCAATACATCATCATAGCGATATGTTTTATTGGACATATAGATAAGCGCTTTGTCACGATTAGCATCAAACATCAACAGTGATTCGCCCTGCTTCACATTCGTGGGCGACCAAACGTTCCACGTGACTAGATTTTTGCCATTCGGGTTTCCAGACAGTAAAAAATTCTTCAGATAGTGTTTAAATTGGCTACCGAGATCTTGTGCCCCTCGCGATTTATAGGCGTCACCCGTAAATTCCGCGTATTTATTGCTATCGAGAAATGGCATAAAAACGCCGTGAAACGAACCAAGCAGTGCCATCTTGTCGCCTGTCACGTCAGGATCTGTTCCAAATTTGAATTCAGCACCATAAATATTCGCTTTATATTTGGGATACATTTGTTTAGCAGAATCGTCTACGTTAAACAAGCTGTACAGTTTGCCACCGTAGTGATTGGTATAATTGAATTGATTTACCCATTGTGGAACGGTACGAAGCATGCCGTTTTTGGCCGCCTCAGCAAACCGCTTATCCGACAACGCAAAAAATGAGAACTCATTCTGCCCTGATAACATCAAGAGTGGCACATTGTTATAGTGGGCAGTATTGAATCCCTCGGCGGGGATCACGTAGCCATCGCGGTAAAGGTGGGGGAAGACACTCATGCGGATACCGGCATCACCCAGTAGTTCAGCAAGTTTTGGTGCAGGCTGTCGGTAGAGATAATTACGCACTGACTTATCGCCTGACAGTAGCCACTGGCGAGCCGCCGCGTCATCTTTTTTGACGCCATCCTTAACAACCTGTGTAGCGAAGATTTTAGCGAAGACTTTTGCACTGTCATTTTTATCTGACGTGGTCATGCCCCCACTGAAAACAATTGCTTTCTGGAACCTATCTCTAAATATCGGGGAAATGAGCATGGCCATGACATCCCGTCCACCCGCAGAGAAGCCGGAAACAGTAATGTTATTTTTATCGCCGCCAAAGTTATCAATGTTATCTTTAACCCAGCTGAGAGATTTGGCAATATCCAATAAACCATAGTTACCGGAGTCATCAAGTTTATCGCCAGTGTTAAGTACACTTAATGGATTGAAGCCTAATACGCCAAGGCGATAGTTCACCGAGACAATCACGGCATCAAGATCCTGAGCCAATTTCTGGGGCGCAAACTCTGCAGAGTTGCCGCTTTGATTGTTGCCTCCATGGATATAAACCAATACCGGCAGGGTGTCCTTTGATGCCGGTCGATAAATATCCACGTTGAGACAGTCTTCACTTCCCACTACGCCATTCTTTGAATACTGGATGCAATTAGTGGCAGGCTGAGTCGCATTGCGCACATTTTTCCAGGCTGTTGGAGACTGTGGCGCTTTCCATCGTAAATCGCCAGCGGGTGATTTTGCATAGGGTAGCCCTTTCCAAAATAAGGTGCCAGCTTCAGTTTTTTCGCCTTTGACTTCCCCATATAAGGTTTTTTGGATAGGATTCATATCGAAAGCAGTTGCACACGGGACGTCCAGTGCAAGCAAAGCAGGAAGCACAAAAAAAAGCAGCTTATGATTTGTCATTATCCTCTACCTTGATTACTGGCAATAAGCCTCAAATAAATTTTTCTGCGCAATCTCAATGTACGAAGAATGATCAGATCAGGCATTCGTGCCCCAATCTTAACTATATGATGTGGTTACCAGTTAAGAAAAATTTAATGGAATTATAAAATTATGCAGTGTGTCACATAAAGGCCGTTTTTATGCAGTGCTCTACTGAGTTCAGTCCAGGCCCAGAAAACCGCCCGTGCATGGGCACGTCATGTCTTAGAAGCGTTACGCGTTTGCCGCAGGTTTGGCGACGGCGTTCGTGGTTATCGCCCATCTTGGGTCTGCTGATGCATTAGCCGGTACTTTTTGGGGCTGATACCTACAATACGTTTAAAAGCGTAACTGAAGGTGCTTTCCGCCTGATATCCGAGCGAAAGGGATATATCCGACAATGGATCGGCTGTTGACCGTAACGCTTTCGCTGCAAGACGAATCCGCCACCGCAACAGGTAGTCGAGCGGCGGCAAACCCACCATCTGTTTAAACCGCAGCGCAAAATTGGAGCGAGACATCCCAACGACTTTGGCTAATTCGCCCACTAGCCATTGTCGCTCGGGGGTATTGTGAATCTGTCGGATTGCTTCACCTATTCGGCGATCGGACAGCGCGTTCAGCCAACCCGTGATGGGTGCGTCTGCCGATCGCAGCCAGGACCTTATTATCTCCACGAATAACAGTTGCGCCAAGTGATCGGTTGCAGCCGTGCTACCCGGCGCGGACGAGTTCCACTCTGCGGCTAACCTCGTCAGAAGCCAGGAAATACCAGATGCCTCACGTCTATGACTCGGTATCCGATGCAGAGACGGCAGATTGTCCAGCAAGAGCGCTGCATCATTCTTGTCAAGCGCGATCCTGCACCCGATAGCCATGAATTCGTCCCCGCCATGAAGCAAGCTCCCATGAGGTCCATCCGGGAAGGCTATCTGGGCACCCATGATCTCAGCCATCGGATCACTGTAGAGGAGATAAGGACCAGAACTATTCATCAGGAAGCAATCCCCCGTTTTGAGGTGAAGTGGCTCGTGAGAGGTGGCCGGCAGCAGAAAACATTCACCCGAAAGAATGACATTAAACTTCAACGCTTCCGAAGGAAGGCTCACCTTCCAGCTACCGCTGGCGCGTAAACTGGACGAAAGCATGCACTTCGCCGAGAGCAATGACAGGATGTCCGACAAAGGATCGAGAGGGCGTTGTAGCCTGAATTCCTGATTCATTTAGGACGATCTCGAAAAAAAATAGGTTTCTGACTTATATATCATCTCGAAACTGCGTGCAACAATGGGTACTTGCCGACGTCCACATTTCGAGGATAGACATCATGGCATTAACCGATTATGTAACCCTAGGCCGATCCGGCCTACGAGTTAGCCCCTTTTGCCTT
Source organism: Acerihabitans sp. TG2 (assembly GCF_035013185.1). Classification (NCBI taxonomy): domain Bacteria; kingdom Pseudomonadati; phylum Pseudomonadota; class Gammaproteobacteria; order Enterobacterales; family Pectobacteriaceae; genus Acerihabitans; species Acerihabitans sp. TG2. The sequence goes on along the minus strand of NZ_JAYGJO010000005.1, from coordinate 245,696 downwards.
GGCACAATGACCTTCGGTGAGGACTGGGGCTGGGGGACGCCGGTTTCCGAGTCCGAGGCAATCCTCTCTCGATTCCTCGACCTTGGCGGCAACTTTATCGACACTGCAAATATGTACACCAAGGGGCACGCTGAAAAGATCATCGGTGACTTCTTCAAAGGTGATAGACGTCGTCGCGACCGTGTTGTGCTGGCCACGAAGTACTCAGCCAACATGTACAGTGGTGACCCAAACGGAGGTGGCAGTAGCGCGAAGACGATAATTGAAGCCTGCGAACAGTCGCTCCGACGTTTGAATACAGACTACATCGACCTATATTGGCAGCATGCATGGGACAATTTTACACCGATGGAAGAGACCTTGCGCGCCATGGATAATCTGGTGAATAGTGGTAAGATTCGCTACATAGGACTTTCCGATACTCCTGCATGGAAAGTTGCTCAGGCTCAGATGATTACGCATTTCCGGGGATGGACGCCACTGATTGCGCTCCAGATCGAATACTCTCTGCTGGAACGAACCGTCGAGGACGAGTTGATTCCGATGGCGCTGGAGATGGGATTGGGCGTCATTCCATGGTCGCCATTGCGCGGCGGATTTCTGTCCGGGAAATTCAGACGTGGGGATGCATCCGCGGCGGCAGGAAGCCGGAAAGAAGGGCTGGCTGTAAGTCTGGGAGACCGGGAGTTCTCCATCATCGAAGCGCTGGATCAGATCGCCTCGGCACATGACACGACGCCGGCAGCTGTCGCACTGGCCTGGGTTCAGTCGCGGGCCGGCGTTGCCTCGACCATCATCGGCGCACGCAGGATTGAACAGTTGGAGGCGAATATGTCTGCACTCGACCTTCGCCTGTCGACGCAGGAAATCAACGGGCTCAACGAGCTTTCCAAGCCCGCACCGACGTTCCTGGAATGGGTGAAGAGCATCTCGCCAAACAGCTTCCAGAACGGAATGACCGTCAATGGCAGGACCTCCCAGGAGAGCCCGTCGGCACCGACGGGCGATGATCCCTGCTACTGAGTCAGCGAGGACAGGATAACCATCGTGACAGATCAACCGACACGATAGAGCTGGACATCAAAAGAGGTCATTCGCAGGAACGGTGACGGCCTCGACTTACTCCAGGACACGAGGATAATGGAGGCTGCGATACTGGAAAGCCCCCCTACCGATGCTATTGTTACAGGGCATAAGTGTTAGTGCCAATGTAAAAATGGTTCTTCCGCAACATGCGATGAAAAAATGGTCTGAAATTTTTTAGTTAACAAGAAGTAACTTGCTGGCAAGGCCACAAACGACAACGTTAGCGTGCTTACGCGCCAACTGGGCTCTCACCTATTCGATCAACCTTCCCGACGGGGTATTCAGTCGATAAATAAAAACGCGGGCACATTGTACCAATAACCGTCTAACGACGAAGCGCGCGTGAAATCTGAATGGTTCAAAACCGACTGACCGCCGCGGTGTCGGTCTTCCGCGTCAAGCTGGATCACGTCGCACAGGCCAGCGGCCGCATTATTCCGGGCACCACAGAATCTACAGATGAAGGCAAAAATGGCACTGTGAGCCGTGGCATGGGGTCTGAAGTGAACGGTGCAGTGACAGACAATTAACAGATGACGTTCAGCGGCACACGCTATATTGCCGAAGATGAAAAAGGCGATGCGGTGAACCCGAATCTGCCACGACCCCAGTTGAAGCTCATCTCCCGCTATCGTTTGCCAATGCTGTAAGAACTGACAGTGGGTGGCAGTGTAAACTGGCAGACTCACGTCTGGGATGATGTCTCTGGTCCAGAGGGCGACGGCACCCATCATGCAAAACAAGGCGGGTATATAGGTATGCAGGTATGCAGGTATGCAGGTATGCCAGAAAGTGTACGGATTGCCTGAGGAAGTGAGTGACAAACGGATGTTTTATCTAAATCCGATTTATTAACAAAGCCTCATTCCAGACGAAACCTGATTTATTCAACAACGCCGCCCTTATGCTTAAATCGCTTTTGACCTGCTCATTAACATTAAATGCTCCGAACTGTGAAGCTGGCCAAACTAATATCCCATTGGGGACTTAATGTGTAACAGATATAACACTTACACCGTAATTTCTTATTGTTATAAATTTGTGATCTTGATCCGTGGAATATGGAAAAAACTGGTTCAAATGGCAATAATTATGCCCATAGCCGCCGTTGCTTAGTTTTTTCAGGCTGTTATTATTCATACTAGATATAACAAACATGCTGATATTCATCGCATATATACATAAAACAACGTGATGAACATTTTGTGATGAGGTGATTATCGTGATGCTATTTACCATCCGCCAACGAAAAATCCTGGAGCTGCTCTGGATGGTCAGGGATTTTATCACCGTAAAAGATATTGCTGATGAAGTGGCCTTCTCGGAAAAAACCGTCAGGGGCGATCTTAACTTTATCGGTCAAACCATCGGATATCATAACTTCGGTAAGCTGATTGCCAAAACGAATAAAGGCTTTTACCTCGATGTGAACCGCGCCGCGTATGACAAAATTTCGGCCTCTTTTAGTGATAACAACATTGATCATCGCATTCAAAACCGGCTGTCGCGGATACTGGTCACGCTGCTCGTGCAGCCTGAGACCTCACTGCAGGAACTGGCGGACTGCGCTTTTCTAGATAAAAGCGCCTTGAAAAAATATCTCGCCGAAGCTGAACAATGGCTGGCTCGTTTTGCTATTATGCTTGAAAAAACGGGGTCCAGTTATACGGTTCGGGCCAGCGAATACCAGTTAAGAAAAGCCTATTGGCATTTGTTCACCGACCTGAAAGGCCGCGTAATAAACGGCGGCGTGTTTAATGCCCATGATGAAAACCCTACCTATTCTCTGGATAATAGCGACTATCTCGCCTTAAAAACGTTATTTAGAAAAAACCTGGCCTATGTTGAAGCGATCGCACAAAGTATCGATCGGATCGAGAAAAATTTTGCGATTAATTATACCTATGATGGTTATGTCTGGCTTATTTTTAACCTGTTGCTGGTGCTGAGCCGTCATCACGCAGTGCCCGAATCCACGGTTATTCTGCCGGTTACAATATGTGATAATTTAGGACAATGCGTCGAGCAGGAAATGGCGACGTTTTTGGGCCAGCAACTGCAAATATTAACCGGCCTGCCCTGGTCCAACGCCGAGCACCGTTATCTCACCGCCTGTTTACTTACCAGCGAACTTAACGAAATCAAAGAAGAGTCTATCAAGGATACGCTATTCTCCTCGCCACCAGAGATTGTGAAAGTGACCCAAACCTTAATCCAATCACTGAGCAGTATTGTCAGCAGCGATCTGGTCAGGGACAAGCATCTGCTACTCCGCCTGATGTTGCTGATCCGCCCCATGATTTATCGCTTGACGTTCGATATGAACCGGACGGAAACCGAATCGATACGACTGCTGGTCAGGCAGGTTAAGCTGTCCTACCTTGATTTATTTCTTGAAGTAGAGTTTTTTAACTCCTTATATGAACAACGCTATGGCATCAGTTTTTCTGACCACGAAACCGGCTTTATCACGCTATGCATTAAAAATGCCCAGAGCCTGTCGCTTAAAAAAATCCGCGTGGCAATCGTCTGTAACTACGGTATAGGCATTTCCCAATTTATGGCGCAGAAAATCAAACGGGCGATTACCCAGGTGGACATAGTGGACATTCTGTCGGTTCGGGAACTGCATCGACTGGATAACAACTTTTGCGACCTGGTGGTAACCACCGTTCCACTGAACCGGCCAAAGGACACCACTATCCAGGTCAATGACGTATTGCTGCCTTATGATCTTTCGTTGATCAAAAATGCGGTGAAACAGATGCAAAAAAACCAAATGCTGGAGAGTGTCCTGTCGCATGGTGAATACCAAAAGGACGCATTTCGTAAATATCTACCGCCTGAAATGACCTTTATTTTTAGCGGCATGACGCATAAGGAGAGCGTATTTGCCGGCATTTGCCAACGTGCGGCGGCGTTGGGATACACCTCAACGGATTATCTCCATTCCATACTTGAACGAGAAAAAGTCTCGTCAACGGAAATTGCTGCTGGCGTAGTGTTGTCTCATGGCGATCCGTTATTAGTGCAGCGGAATTTTATTTCGTTAACGCGGTTAACCACACCGGTTGATTGGGAGGGCGGCGGCTGTAGCGACATGATATTCGTGGTGGCATTCAAGAAAGCGGCCGACGGTAAAATTGACAGCAGCATTGCCGGATTTTATGCAAAACTGGTGCTTTTGGTAGAAAATGACGCCGCAATGAAGTTGCTGCGGTGCTGTGAAACCGAGCAGGAATTATATCAACACTTAATCAGCATGCTTTGTGGGGAGACCAACGAATGAAAGCGTATGAATTTATCATCAAAAGCGAAGAAGGACTACATGCCCGGCCGGCTGCAAATTTTGTTAATAAGTCGCGCTCCTATAAAAGCGAAATTACTGTCGAGAAAGGCGGGGAAATATTTAATGCCAAAAGCATTACCTCAGTATTAAGTATGGGCGCGTGTAAAAATGACAAGATTATTATTAAAGCGGAAGGCGATGATGAATCCCATGCTATCGAAGAATTAGCATTATTCTTTTATTCTATACCCTAAATATTCCGAGCAGCCGGAGGAGGTTCGTTCACGGCAAAGCCGCCAGGAACAGATTTTAACGAGGCTTGCGTGAGCCCAAAGAGTGAAATTCAGGATCAGGTTCATCAGTCTCCGGGAGCGTAGATAACTCCGTCATCGGGGCGAGCGCAGCCAGCGCGCATAAGGCTTGACGTAGGACGTGTATTCAAAGAATCACAGGGATTAACGGCGGGAAATAAGTAAAGGATGTCCATTATGATACTTTCTGATGTTATTAATAAAAATGCTGTTCAGGTTAATATGCCGGCGAACGATAAAGCGCAGGCATTGACCATGCTGGCAGATCTATTGTACCAAGATGGCGCAATAAATGATAAAGACGGTTTTATTAATGATGTGTATCACCGAGAAAATGAAGGTAAAACCGGTATCGGTGGATTTATTGCCATTCCGCATGGCAAATCCGCTTATGTGAACCATACCTGTATTGCCATTGGCTTATTGGATCGGCCGATACTATGGGAATCTCTGGACGGTAACCCGGTAAAGGTCATTATCTTGTTTGCCGTCAATACCAAAGATAAAAATGATTATTTTGTCAAAATGATGTCGCAGGTGGCTCGCATGTTAGGAAAAGAAGACGTTTGTGAGCAACTGATCTCGGCAACTTCCACTGAGGAGTTGTTATCCATATTTAAATAATTTGGAGTGGCCTATGAATATCGTGGGAATTACCGCCTGTACGGCCGGCATTGCACATACCTATATCGCCAAGGAAAAATTGATTCAGGCCGCTCTCAGCCTGGGTCATAACATTAAAGTAGAAACCCAAGGCTCGATTGGCGTTGAAGATAAACTGAGCGCGGAAGATATCGCCAATGCCGACATTGTTATTCTGGCTACCGATATCGGCATCGGTGGGCTGGAGAGATTTAAAAATAAGCAGGTGGTTGAGGTGCCCATCGCGACCGTGGTTAAGTCACCAAAATCTCTGATCCAAAAAATACAGGCAAAAATGGCCAATAGTTACTCTAAGAGCTGAGGAAATATAATGGCTTACAATCTTGGTTTTAAAAAACATATGCTGACCGGGGTCTCTTATATGATCCCGGTGGTGGTCGCCGGGGGGTTATGTATGGCGATTGCCAAAATTTTCGGCGGCGCGTTTGTCGCCAATGCCACCCAGACCATGCCATGGTTTATTAACCAGCTTGGCGTATTGGCGATGGGTCTGGTGGTGCCGGTGCTGACAGCGGGCGTGGCGTACTCGATTGCGGAACGGCCGGGGATTACACCAGGGTTAATTTTAGGTTTTGTGGCGCTCGATATTAAGGCCGGTTTTCTGGGCGGGATGCTGGCGGCCTTTTTGGTGGGCTACCTGATCCTGGCTATCCGGCGGTATCTCAAACTACCGTCCAGTATGCAGGGGTTAATGCCGGTGTTGTTTATTCCGTTATTATCCACCCTGATAGTTGGTCTGGTGTTTTATCTGTTTCTCGGAAAGCCGTTAGCCATCACCCAGGCCGCGGTCATCGACTGGATGAGCGGCCTGATGGGCGGGTCCCGAATGGTGCTTGGCGTGATCATCGGCGCCATGATGGGGTTTGATCTTGGGGGCCCGGTCAACAAATCCGCATCGCTGTTCTCCAACGCCATGCTGGCCCAAGGAATCTACGGGCCGGAAGCAGCCAAAATCGTGGGAGGAATGGTGCCGCCGATCGGTGTCGCGTTATCTGTGTTTATTTCGCGCCGCAAGCGGTATACGCAGGCTGAAATCGAAGCCGCCAAAGCCGCACTGCCGCTGGGCCTGTGTTTTATTACCGAGGGCGTTCTGCCCTTTGCTGCCGCCGATCCGCTGCGTGTTATTCCCGCCTGTATGGCCGGCGCCGCCAGCGCAGCCGGACTCTCCATGCTGTGGAATGTCACCAGCACGGTACCCCATGGCGGAATCTTTGTAATTCCGATTATGGGTCATCCATGGGGTTTTGTGGCGGCACTGACGATCGGCAGCCTGATCACCGCGGCGGTTTTAACCTTGCTAAAACCGGTGCTAAAAGCGTCTGATCAGTTGGCCGGCGCCGAAGACGAGCCTGAAATAGATGATTTTGAAATCAGTATCAAATAAGCCGGTCGGTTTATTCTGCTCACACTGAAGCGTGTGGAAAAACCGCCGCGCTGGAAAAAATGTGTGAAACCGTTACAGCCTAATGTAGCCGATTATCGCCGACGTGTTATTTAAATAACATCCACGGACCATTTGAATTTTATCAAGTGTGCGGAGGGTAGTGTTCATCTGTCTGAAAGTCACTAACTTATATCGAGGTAATATCATGTATGTAACTATGAAAACTATTTTAGACGACGCCAACCAGCATTATTATGGCGTTATTTCCGCCAGCGTGGTCAACTTGGAATTGGTGCGCGGCGCTATTCGCGCCGCACAGGAAGAAAACGCGCCGATTATTATCAATATTGGCCAAGGACAAATGAGTAAGCATGGCGATGGAGAAATCATTTCCAGTATTGTCAGGATCCTGGCGGCCAGAGCGACCGTGCCAGTCGCGCTTAATCTGGACCACGGCCGGGATTACGAACGCATTACCCACGCCTTCCGCCATCAGTTTTCATCGATTATGATTGACGCGTCAGAATATTCCATGGAAGAAAACATCCGGCGTACCAAAGACGTAGTTACGATGTGTCATTCGCAAAACGTCACAGTGGAAGGTGAGATTGGTTTTATTGGCCAGGCGGCCAATGCAGATGATGAAAAATGCGATTTGTATACCCGGGTGGAAGACGCCGTGTATTTTTTCGAGGCCACCGGCGTGGATGCGCTGGCGATTGCGGTTGGCACCGCACACGGTAAATATCCGGCCAACCGCGCGCCCAAAATAGACTTTGATCGGATTACGCAAATCAAGCAAGCCACCGGCAAGCCGTTGGTATTGCACGGTGGCTCTGATTCCGGCGAGGCGAATATCCGCCAGGCGGTGGCGTGCGGCATCAATAAAATCAACGTTTGCACCGATACGTTCGTCAGTTGCAAAGAGGGATTAAAAACCGCACTGCAAGAAACGCCGGATATCGATTTTATGTCAATGATGATTAATATGGAAATCACAGCCAAAGACGTGTTGCAAAATTATATTAAAATATCCGGTTCCAGCGGTAAAGCAACTCATTTCAGATAATGGCCTTACCCATTGCGGCCTTGGCGGAAAAAGTCGCTGCTGATTGGCCTTAAATCTCTATGGCGCTCTGGCACGGGTTCGCCCAACCTGTCCAGAGCTTTTTAATACCCGCCCTACGCCGCTGACTCGCCGCCACAAGCAAACTCACGCAAAACCTGGATGCTTTTACCCCAGCAGCACAATGCCGCCAGGCAGCCGCAAGATCGTTACCCCATTCGTGTTTTTAATAGGGATGACATATGCCCTAACATAGAGGGATCACCGCCACGATTAAGTCTGTGACGTTTTTTTTGCCAGCAGACAAAAAATGAAAGACGCTGTGTTCAGTTACATTGAAATTGACTATAACCGCTACCGTCGGCACAGTGCTAATGGTGGGCTAAGCCCGCAACAATATGAACGAAAGAATCTCGCTTAGGCCGTGTCCGTTATTACTAGGTGGGTTCAGTTATACCTGAATTCATAACTGCTCCTGCTATGAAAGAAAACGTCCGGTTCCGGGACAAGACCGTACAGATTATCCCTCTACTCTATAGTTATCTCACTGTAAAATAACGACTTCGGGTTTACGGACAGAATGCCTAACTACCCTTTTTTGTAATTTCAGATAGTTATTGTCTGCTTTTTAAATTAATTGAGGTAACGTCTTAAGGGTACCTGAAGATATCCAACGTAAGGAGACCGCAGTGAGAACACAGAAAAAATGCATGGGCTATGTCGCTATTGTTGTGGATGATTATGATCGCGCAATTGAATACTACACCACCATGTTAGGCTTTCATCTCGTTGAGGATACACCTCAGCCAGGTAAACGCTGGGTTGTTGTCACCCCTAACCCTGACAGTGATTGTCATCTACTTCTCGCACGAGCATCCAACGAACGTCAGGAATCTTTCATCGGCAACCAGTGCGGAGGACGCGTCTTTCTTTTTCTTCAAACCGACGACTTCTGGCGCGATTACCGCTTGATGAGGGCGAAGGGCGTGCATTTCTGCGAGGAACCGCGCAAGGAAGAATACGGAATGGTTGTGGTTTTTGAAGATATCTATGGCAACCGGTGGGATCTATACCAGAACGCCTGACTAAATGACCGCCGTCAGGCGGTTATCTGTTGCACTTTTCCCGCATTCGGTTTTACGGGTAATTTACCGCTCGCTTCCCCACTAGACCAAGGCATCATTGGAAATGAATAAAAAAAACCCGCTCAAAGCGGATAATAAATAAAATGTGGGTGGCGTATATTGGGGTATCCAAGCCGCCCTTAAACACTTTAAATCCAAAAAACCCACCAAATCGAGGGAGATCGTCGGCAAGATAATTAATGCCTCATCCCAGGCGGGACAGGTAGGCAACCCTGACCTGGCAGTCTACGGCGCAACCAAGTTTGCCGTACGGGGGATTACCCAAACGGCCGCCCGCGACTTGGCTAAACTCGGCGTTACCGTCAATGCCTATTGCCCGGGTATTGTGCGTACGCCAATGATGGAGAACATCGCCAAGAAAGTCGCTGATGAAAATAAGCAGTCGCTGGAGTGGGGTCTGCAGCAGTGGGCAAAAACGGTCGCGCTGGGCCGGATATCCGAGCCGGAAGACGTGGCGGCCTGTGTATCTTATCTAGCGGGGCCCGACTCAGACTATATGACCGGACAAGCGTTGATAATTGATGGCGGCATGGTATTCAACTAATAGTGTTTCGATAATAAAAGCGCGCCTGCACGCTAACCGTGGGTAGGTGCGCTGAAGCGGTCAGCGACTGTTTACGTCAGGAACCTGCCGCGTTATGCCAGTCTGCTACACCCAGTCTGCTACAAATAGTAGAGGGCGTGTAAACGAGTCCAATAAATCGTCCGCACCCCCGGTTTCTACTACGGGGATGTTCACATATCCCGCATAAGAATGTTCTATCAGTCAGAATAAGACTAAACATATAAATATTTTTTCCAAAAAATAAAACATGAATTTTTTTGATTTTATTTATAAAGTTATCATGACTCGTTGGCAGAGAAAGGATTGATGTTATGTCTAAAAAAAACATTGCAGTGATCGGAGCCGGTATATTGGGACTTTCCGTGGCGCGTTCACTTGTGCGTAAAGGGGCAAACGTGACGCTGTTTGAACGTAGCCATATCGGTGCCGGAACCAGCACAACCACATTTGCATGGATTAACTCTAACGGAAAAGAACCGCTGAGTTACCACCTGCTCAATTCAGCGGCTATTGATGAACATATAAAACTACAGCAAGAGTCGACATCGAGCGTGCGCTGGCTGATTAAATCGGGAACGTACGAATGGGCAAGTAATGATGCCGATCAGAAAAGATTGGACCAACGCGCCAAACAATTGATTGCGTTGCATTATCCGGCCCAAAAAATAGAACCCAAAATAATGCAGACGAGCATTCCTGAGATACGGTTGGATCCCCGTGCTGGTGACATCTGGCATTTTCCCTCCGAATGCCTGCTCTATCCGACCTTGCTGCTGGCAAGACTATGGACAGAGGCCCGTGATTATGGCGCCCGGTTAGAAATAAACAGCGATGTGGTCGACCTCAATGAAAACAGCGACGGAGCCACTCTCACACTGGCCGATGGCCGTCGCTGGCAGGGAGATAACGTCGTGATGGCAACCGGCCGCTGGTCGCAAGAGTTAATGTCTGTGCTGGGGCAAAAATTTGCCATGATTGATGCCAATAAAGCAGATAAGATTGCCTGCGGTTTTCTTACTTATACCCAGCCCCAGTTCGTTCAGTTGCATGCTAATCTGATCACGCCGGGGCTCAATATCCGTCCTGAGGGCGGCGGACGACTGTTGTTACAGGCTCCCGATCTCGATAGTCATGCTAATCCATCATTACCGCCACCAGCAGAGGGATTTATCGGACAGGAGTTCTTGCGTCGCCTGCGCCGGCGATTTGAAAATACCGATCATGCACAAATTGAACGTATTGCTATCGGACAACGCTCGCGTCCGGCCGATGGTCTTCCCGCTATCGGGTATGTCACGCCGTTTCAGCACGTATATCTGATGGTAACACATAGCGGAATGACCCTGGCGCCGTTGCTGGGGAGGCTTTGCGCGGAGGAACTCATGGAGCAAAAACGTTCGCCGCTCCTTAAGGATTTTTCACCTGAACGACTGCTGGGTAAAACGGCAGACGATTTCCCCGCGCTTGCGACACTTCATTATCCGGCTGCACAGTAACTGTCAACATGTGGCCGTTAAAAGCCGTTTAACACTGTCGGTGCCACGTAGGTAAGCGATCTGCGCAGCAGTCACAGCCGATAGCCCAGCACAATCATGATGCACAGTCCTATACCGAATGCGGCCAGGAGCAGTTTGGCCTTTTATCCGATCCCTACATTTTCCAGCACGATGTTAAGGACATCACTTCGTTGTAAAAACGGCACTTTCCCCGGCCATGTCATTAGCACTGGGTGACGTTACACCTCCAATAATCAATTCACTGCCACGTTGAGCGGCAATGGCATAGGCAATGGCACTTGACAGATCACGTGAATATACACGGAGGGGAACCATCAAGGTGTCTGGGATCTGTTTTTCGTTGAGGACGGCATTGATCATCAGGGGTGCGCCAACCTGCGCGATGGGATCCCCTATGATGGCCAGAAGTTGGAGTGTTTAGGGGATAATATATCCTTCATGTATGTTTTCTCAGCACACAACTGCGTAAATTCTTGTCAACAATGACAATTTCTGTATTAATAATGATTATCATTCACTGTTAATAATCATACGGACTTCTGTCGTGTTAACCCGAAGAAAGTTACTACTGGCAGGCATGACATTACTCCCAGCGGCATATTCACTGGGTTCAGGTTCAGGCCATCTACTGCAGTTGAAAATCGTGTCACTTGACCTTGCCATTACGGAAAGCCTGCTGGGTCTCGGCATTGCCCCAATCGCCGTAGCGAATAAACGCTGGTATCAAAAATTTATCATTAATCCTCAACTGCCCGATAGCGTGCAGGAAGCTGGACTGCCCAACGAGCCTAATCTGGAACTGCTGGAGACACTCAGGCCAGACATCATTCTGTGCTCACACGCTCAGGCGCAGGTAAATTCTCGGCTGCAGCAAATTGCGCCCGTTGCGGCAATGGATATTTTCAGCCCTAACCGTTCACCCTGGCTGGCTGCTCAGCAGATGATCACGCGTTTAGGGAATTATGCGTCGGTCACCCGCGCGTCGCAAAAACTGAACGCAAAGGCTTCAGACCAGTTGACGGCAACGGGTTCAGCCTTGAAAAAATATCGGGGGCGCCCACTTTTTCTGGCGCGAATTAACGACGATGGTCGCCATCTATTGCTTTTTGGACGTAAGGGAATGTATGACGACCTGCTGAAAAGAATGGGTTTCCAAAATGCCTATGAGGGGAACACCAACTCCTGGGGCGGCGCCGTTGTCGGACTGGATTATTTACTAAAGCAACCCGATGCACGTCTGATTTTTTTCAGTAATCGACAAGAAAGGAGCAATGTAAACGATCTGTTTTCTTCCCCCTTGTGGCAGGCTATTCCGCTGATTAAAGAAGGCCGTTACAGTAGAATGAGCCGATTGTACCCTAGCGGTGGACTCCTCTGTGCAATGCACTTTCTCAACGAACTCGAAAGGGCAATGAAGGAGCAGAACGTTTGATACCCTTAACATACTCCAGAAGTTATTTGATCTTGACTGCCCTGCTGCTGCTGGGATCTGGCCTGTTTTTTACCCATAACATCGCGCTTATGCCACTTAGCGATCTCCTTGCGGCGGTGTGGTCGCCAGACGGAGACTCGTACCCGCAGCTGATGTTTCACTACAGTACGCTACCGCGACTGGCAGTCAGCCTTCTCGCCGGTGCGGCATTAAGCCTTGCAGGATTTATTTTCCAGCAGGTGCTGCGTAACCCCCTGGCAGAACCCGCAACGTTGGGTATTTCGGCCGGGGCCTGGCTAGCGCTGGTAATATGTGGTCTTTGGTTCCCGGTTGTTCTCATGGTGGGTCGCGAATGGGTCGCGTTCGTCGGTTCGGCACTGACGCTGTCACTGGTGATGATGCTGGCGAGAAAGCGGGAGTTGTCCCCCCTGTCACTGATATTGGGAGGCATGGTTGTCACGCTGTTCTTCTCCAGCGTCAGTGCGGTGCTTGTACTGTTCAATCATGCCGCACTCATGGATCTCTTTCTCTGGCAGACCGGTTCACTGGTCCAGAATGACTGGCTGACGGCGCGCTGGCTGGTCACACAGTTAACCATTGCGCTGTTGCTGCTGGTTACACTCATCCGGCCACTTAGCCTGTTAGGTCTGAATGAACAGACCGCACACAGTGTTGGCCTCTCGGTACGTTATGCCAGGTTACTATTACTGCTGCTGGCAGTCTGGCTGAGCTCAATGGTCGTCAGCAGGATAGGCGTCATCAGCTTTATTGGCCTTGCTGCGCCTGCAGCGGTCAGGCTGACCGGCATCAGACGTCTTCCCATACGTTTGATTCTGGTTCCTGTGACGGGGGCGCTGATGCTGACCTTTGCTGATGTGCTGGTTCAGGCGTTAAGTCAGGTTGTGAATACAGACATCCCCGCAGGTCTGGCAACCGCATTGACTGGTGCGCCGTTGCTACTGATACTCATACCGCGCTTGCGCGAGCGGCATTACACTGTTTCTTCCGCACCTGCGCAACGGCGCGTCCGCACACCCGGGCGATTACTGGTGGTGATGTCTGTGTTACTGCTTTTGATGGTGTGGTTTGCTGTTGCCTTTGGGCGTCTTCCTAGCGGCTGGACATGGTCCACGGGTGAATCGTTTCAGCACCTAATGACCTGGCGCGCACCGCGAGTGCTGGCTGCCATCGCTTCTGGCGCAATGTTGGCGATTGCGGGCACCCTGATGCAGAGAATGACGGCGAATGCGATGGCCAGCCCTGAAGTACTGGGTATCAGCTCAGGTTCTGCATTGGGGGTGGTGATACTGTTTATGTTCACCGGTGCGCTCAACCCAGCGACACTCTTATTCGCCGCCACCGCTGGCGCGTTGGCAACACTGGCAATGATAGTGGCGCTCAGTCGTAAAGCTCACTTCTCACCAGAGCGCGTTTTGCTAACCGGCATGGCCACCGGCACGGCGTGTAATGCGATAACGGCGCTTTATATTGCTAGCGGAGATGATCGTTCCCTATTCCTGCTCAACTGGATGGCCGGCTCGACCTACCGCGTCACCCCGACGGAAGTCGGCCCTGCGTTGATGATATTACTGGTAACGCTGCTGATACTGCCCTTGCTGGTCCGCTGGCTTGACCGTTTTCCCCTTGGGGAAACGGTGATGCGCTCGATTGGAATGTCAGTGTCCTATAGCAGATTAATCATATTACTACTGGCCGCGTTGCTGAGCGCCAGCGCAACGCTACTGACCGGGCCACTAAGCTTCGTCGGATTGATTGCCCCACATTTGGTCGTGATGATGGGATTCCAGCGTGGGCTTAGTCGATTATTGGCGTCGGCGCTGACGGGGGCGATGTTGCTGCTGTTTGCCGACTGGATCGGACGAAACCTTATTTATCCCTGGCAAATTCCGGCTGGATTATGTGCCACTTTTATTGGTTCGCCTTATTTTATGTATATGATGCGACGTCAGAATAGGTAATGCCATGCTTAAACTGTTTGAAATGCACACCGATCCCCGTTTTTATCCGCTGTTAAACGGGATTGTCCTACTTGAAGAAGCGAAGGCAACATGCGTACAGCTTCTGCCTGCCACCCAACTGACTGATCCCTATTTTATAGGACGACAGCTAGGCTTTTTCGCACGGCAGCGTGGTTGGCAACAGCAGGACATCAGCGCGGTGGCGTCGATGTGGAGCAAAAGTTACCTGTCGCTTTTTACCGGGGGATGGTTGATCGCCCGGGTGCTGCTGGACAAAGAAATTGTGGCTCACCCAGCCCGTCTCTTGCTCGCGCACAATGAGGCCGGGCTGGTAACGTCCGTTGTCGTGCCGAATCAGGGCAAGAACGCGGCCCCGGTCAGCTCGGTGAATGATTTTACCCCGCTGTTTCGCCAGCATATTACCCCCCACTTTACGTCACTGTCTGAGGTGGCGGGGGTTAACGTCGCTGTATTATGGAGTAATGTTGCCAGCGGAGTGGATACCCTGTTCAGGCTGCTAAGTGCTTCCGGTCAGCTTTCGCCGGAAAAGCAGGAAGCGATGAGTAGATTATTTACTGAAAAATATTGGCCAGACGGTGAACGAAACCTGCTGTACAGGCCGGTATTTACGCGGAAATCGCCAACCGGCGAGACTATCCGGTTACGTAAAGGGTGCTGTCTGCGCTATTTGCTGCCAGAAATGGGGTATTGCAAGAATTGCTGCCTGCCACAAGCATGGCAGGCAAATTTTCCAACAGCTACCACTGATAGCTGATACCCCCAATGGCCGAGCGCTCGTCACCGTAGCGGCAAACCGTGTTGCAGAAGAGATACTTCTCGTTGGTCAGGTTCTGGACTTTGAGGGAAACGGTCAAGTTAGTGACCGGCTGGTAACTGACCTTGGTATCAAAAAGCGTGTAAGCCGGGATCTTATCATTACTTATTGAAGGCGAGGTTTTTGTTGTCCCCATATAACGAGCCCCCGCCCCCAACGTCACCTTCGGCAGCCCTATGCTTGTCAGTCGGTAATCACTCCAGATACTCGCCGTGTGATAAGGCACACCTTCGACTCGACTGCCCTGTTTCACCGGGTCATTATCTTTCGTCACACGGGCATCGGTATAAGCGTACGAGGTAATGACATTAAGATTCGAGGTCACTTCACTTTTTACTTCAAACTCCAGGCCACGGGAACGCACCTCTCCAGTCTGCACGTTATAGCTGCTGTCAACAGGATCCGTGGTAAGCGCGTTAGTTTGTGTGAGCTGGTAAACAGCCACGCTTAACATCGTTTTGCTTTGCGGCGGCTGAAAACGAATGCCCGCTTCGTATTGTTCACCTTCTGTCGGTTTGAAACTGTTGCCTTCCCGGTCAATCCCTGATGAGGGGTTAAATGACTGGCTATAGCTGACAAATGGCGCCAAGCCATGGTCTGCCAGATACACTGCGCCAATACGTCCCGTCGGTTTATGGTCGCTCTGGATCGTTTTTATCTGATTGGCATGTTGAGTTGTTCTGCTTTGCGACCAGTCATTACGACCACTGAGCAACAGCACCCACTTATTGTCCCAGGTGATTTGATCTTGTAGGTAAACCCCTAATTGATCGCTGGTCAGCCGCGATCCGCTGTCAGAAGCGCTAACCACAGGAATATTCCCGTACTGAATCTGTGTCAGATCGAGAGACGAACCCAACCCGATATAACGTGCAGAGTCATAGGTCTTATGATAATAATCAGTCCCCACCATGACCTGATGTTCCCAGTTACCCGAGCCCAACGTCCACGTCAGATTGCTGTCAGTGGTCAGGCCCGTTGAGTGCTCGTGGCGCTTACTGTAGTAACGTGTCAGCGTGTTACCGCGAATGGCATAGGCGTTCATATAATCAAAATCGCCCTCTGCGTCCATATAACGTAATGCGTGACTCATTTTCATCGTATCTGAAAACTGGTGAGTGAACAGATAACTAACGCTCTTCATCTCAGTGTTAAATTGATCAAAGTCCGGTTCCCCGACAAATTGGTCTCGCTGAATTTTTGTCCCGGGCGTTTTGCTATAGGTCGTCATGTTGTAATCCAGAGGAGTGGCAAATTTGGTTTTGATTTTTTGATAACTCGCCAGCAACGTCAGACTGGTGTCATCATTGGGTCGCCAGGTAAATGCCGGTGCCAGATACTGCTTATCATCGTTGATATAGTCCGTCTGAGTATCACTGTCGCGCAGTAGACCGGTTAAGCGATAAGAATATTTTCCCTCGTCATCGATTGGGCCTGAAAAATCGCCAGAGATCTGTTTACGGTCAAAACTACCGTATTCCAGATTAAGTTCATGCCATGGCATAGAGGTGGGTCGTTTGGTTACCGCATTAATTAAGCCACCGGGTGACAACTGCCCATATAACACCGAGGCAGCGCCTTTTATCATTTCCAGACGCTCAAATGCATAAGGATCGAGACCACCATCATAGACGCTGGCCTGCATTTTCATGCCGTCTTTTAATATGCCGCCCGTGCCGGAGCCAACGTTAAAACCACGGATAGTATAGTCATCGGCTAGGCGGCTAAACCCGTTTGGTTGTGCTATAAAACCGGGCGTATATTTAAACGCATCGGCAAAGGTGTCGGTCTGCCGAGCTTTCATTTCATCTGCCGTCACGACTGAAACGGACTGCGGCGTACGGATGATCGGTGTATCGGTTTTTGTCGCGCTAAGGTTTTTGGTCGCGACATACCCCTGAAGGTAGTCTGTGCTGTCTTCCGGGGCGACAGCTGTCACCGTGATGATCTCATCTGCGGTTTCAGCATGCGCAAGTGCACTTACCACGATAGCAGATGTCATCAGGAGAATTACAGGTTTAACCGAGGGTATAACCCTTGCGCATACAGGACGGAAATTCATCAATAACCCCAATAGAAATGATAATTAGTATCATTAATATTCTCATACTTATTGTTACATTTAAAGTGAATAAAGTCCCTGTAGATTCAATTGTTCAATGAAACAACCCTGCTAAAACAAGGGGTAGCGGCAGATTATTGAATGTTTACATGTGAACCTGAGAGTCTTTACGCCAATCTTTGAGAAACCAGCCCGAGGGCTGGTTTCTTGGCTTTTAAGGTATTCAGGATTCTTGAACCCCATCGACTTCCTCTATACATTTTACCCCCTCAGCAGTACGTACCCAGTGCGGCGCCCGTAGTTTCTCGGCGAAATACACCACCACGTCGAACACTAATCCGGCAAGAATGGGCTCCATCTCCAGCGATAATGTCCGTTGCAACAACAACCGCGCCAGCCAGGTTTTCACAATGGCCTGCCAGAACGGTGAAATCGGTGGTTGAATCGAAAGGAATGGAAAGGAATGGGCAGTAACGCATGAGTTTGAGTGGGGATAGTCGCTATAGGCAGCCTCCAGTGAGTAAACAAAAAAGCGCAGACCGCGCCATGTGTCGTCAGTGAAGGATTTCAGGAGGTCAATCCCAGCGCCTGATTTTGCAGGTGCAACGGTTTTACGCTCCAGTGAAATACGTTTCATCGAGTGTCCCCATCACCCCATTAGTGTTTTTAAAGCTCAAAAATGGAACTATAACTGAAGGGAAAAGCGGCATAACGGACTTTTTATGAGTTCATTAGGACTTCCTCATACTGTTATACTGCCGGACCGTTTACATTTAGGTGTTTAACAGTGGGATTAGTCATTCAGGGACATCAAGTCATTGTGGATCACTCTTGCCAGGACTGGCTGATGACGAACGCTGAGGGTAATCCGACGATTGAAAATATCGGCGATCTCCGGATCTATTCGGTTTTCAGGCGTCTGCGCTTATCTCGTAAGATGCAGCGTAACCGTCAGCAGCGTCAAGTAGGTGACAACTGCCCTTTGATTTATGCGCTTAAAGCAAAAGAAGGTCTTACGGCGGACATAACGAGCATAGTTAGGCTAAGTAAAAGCTTTGCTAGAATAGCCGAGAAAATTTCGCAGCTTGAACCACAGGGCTATCAGCTTGTTATATCTATGCCTTCCGCCCATCAGATAAGCAAAGTAGTTGGAAAGCGGTTTGCTCGGCGATTTAGCGCTCCTCATATCTTCACGGCTTTTCGAAAGATCACGGTCGATGAGGCATTTCGGCTTGTTGACAGAGCTGACGTCAGTGTGGAAGAAGCAAAATCGTTAGCTTACCAGGTGAAATTACAGTCCAGAGAGGTTGGTCTGGCAGGAGATTTCTCCCTTAAAGGTATCTCTCCAGCATTACGCGAAGCTATACCGCCTTTGGCATGGAATGTCGTTCCGCAACTGAATTTTCATCCTCAGCGTATCCTCCTTGTGGACGACCTTTTGGCTTCCGGCACCACACTAAATACGGCTGCATGTATTGTTCAGCAGCATTATCCGGGGGCAACGGTACATGCCGCCTGTCTGTTTAGTTCTGCCGGAAGATAGCTGCTATGCTTGATCAGAAATGGGTAAGCGTGTATAAATATCTTATAGAGTGTGTTTGAGTCTCCCCGCTCTTTAAATCCAGATGAGACCCGCGTAGGCACCTTGGCTGGGGTCGGTTCGTAAAGAACAAGTATCCAGTTGATTAGGCAGCGGCTAATCCTTCAGTCTTTATAGGCTGTCGAAAGTAATGTTGAAAGGAGAGCGCAAGCTCTCCTTTCGGCTTTTTTGAGAAACCGGCAAGAATGGGCTCCATCTCCAGCGATAATGTCCGTTGCGACAACAACCGCGCCAGCGTCTGACTGTACCCGCAGAGCAGATCGGCATCGGGCTCAAAACGCGACGAGGTCATGAGACGCTCATCCACGGTCAGGCTGCCAATCAGATGAAGCGGAATGGGGTCGTCCAACGCGATATCCCTTTACTGAATTCATGGCAAGCCTTATCGCTTACTCAGGCCATATCCGGGCGTTGAACTCATCAGGTGGTTCTGGTTTCATAGTCGGTTAGCTGTCCTTTAAGGAAGCGAGAGAAACTGACCTAACGGCATAAACAGACCAGTCTTCAAGATGCCAAGTGGTTGTAATACGTAAAAACGGACAAAAAGCGTTTTTATCACCAATCTGGTGTGTTTAAAGTCATCATCTTGAGTCGTATCATCACAAATGAGCGTTTTACTCGTGCGAATCGTATGCAGAAAAAAAACATTATTTAGCTTTATTTCATTGATGGGAAAATTATGAACTGGTTTTATATATTGTATTTCATCGTCTAAAACAGAGATAAAACAATTGGACACATTCAATAAATGGCAGACAAGATAGGTGTATTTTTGGATAATATTATCACGCCGTTTATCCTCAGTCTTTGAGGCTTCGATCGCGGCATGTCTTTTGGCTTTATCGGTGGATAGGTTGTATTTTCTTATTCAGTTTTTGTGCCAGCACCCCCAAAATTCTGTAATAGCCCGCAATAATCCGCGTAAAAAATACCGGCCTGGTGATAAAAAAACGGGCGAGCATGACATCATATCGCGGGATTGCGCAGGATTGTTTTGCCGGTATCCGCTATGCTAGAACGCATTCACCTTTTTCACCACGACACAACATTTCAGAGGAACTGTATGAACAGCCCTCACTGGTTGACGAAGATACGGACCCTTGTTTTATTTACCATAATGTTAATTAGTACTTTTCTGCTGATCAGTTGGAGCAGTTACGAAGTGGCGCGGCAATCCCTTAACAAAGAAATCGAAGAGAACACCCTGCCCCTCACCAGTGATAATGTTTATTCAGAAATTCAGCAAGACCTGTTGAAACCCATCTTTATATCATCGCTGATGGCCCACGATACCTTCGTGCGCGATTGGGTGTTGGATCACGAAAAGGATCCGAATGCGATGATCCGTTATCTCAATGAGATAGACAATCGTTTTGGTACTATCTTTTCATTTTTCGTCTCCGATAAAACCGGCCAGTACTATGACCCTAAACGGATACTTGAGACGGTATCCAAGAATACCCAGCAGGATCGTTGGTTCTACCAGGTTAAAAGTCTGCCAGCGGACCAATCCTATTTAATCGATGTTCGCCTGGATCCAGAAGATCACACCCATCTAGATGTATTCGTTAACCATAAGGTTCACGACTATCAGGGAAACTTTATCGGCGTTACCGGTATCGGTATTTCAGTTGAAAAGGTTAAGTTACTGATTGAAAAATATGAACGGCGCTATAACCGGACTATCTATTTTGTGGATAAAAGCGGACAGGTGGTTCTGCATGGACAATCCTTCCAACGCGCGGCGAATATACGGCAACAACCCGGACTAGGTCCCTTAACCACCGCCATCCTCACCGTTCCCGGTGGACGCTATCAATATTGGGCACATGACCGTGAAGTGCTACTCAATACCCGTTTGTTACCGGAGTTCGATTGGTATTTGATGGTGGAACAAAATCATCATCCCCAGGAACGGGTGCTGTTCATCACCCTGCTGAAAAACCTGGGCATCGGGGTGGTGGTCAGCATATTATTTTTATTTTTACTGTGGCTGACGATCGGCAAGTATCATCGCCGGCTGGAGCAAATGGCGACCACGGATAATCTCACCGGCATCATGAACCGCCAGGCATTTGAACTCCAGTTCCTTCGCCTGCGCTCGAACGCGTTGCACCAAGGCAAATCGGCTACCCTGGCAATAATCGATATCGATCATTTCAAACCTATTAACGATTTTCTTGGCCATAGTATTGGCGATCTGGCCATTCAGCACGTTGCCCGGTTGATACAAACATCCCTGCGATACTCTGACGGACTATGCCGCTGGGGCGGAGATGAATTTGTGATTTTGATGCCGGGGTGCAACAACGAGCAGGCCCAGGCGCGCATGCAAACCCTGTCCAAATTGATTGAACAGTCGCCGTTGATCTCGGGAAGCAAAACCATACCGGTCACCATAAGCTGCGGTGTGGCGGAACTCCAAGGCAAAGAAGGATTAAAATCCTTAGTCAATCGGGCGGATATTGCGTTATATCGAGCCAAGCAGCAAGGGCGGAATCGAGTCGTTAAGGAGGATGAATAAAGGGTAGGATCTGCGCCGAGTGAATGTGGCTAATGGGCGAAACGTATATCAGAATCAGGGGCCAGTGGAAATATCACAGTCAGACAGAATAAGTACCTGAATAACCTTGTGGAGCAGAACCACCGGAATATCAAACGCAGGATAAGGCAAGTGCTGGGATTCAAATCGTTTCAGCGGACGCAGACGATATTGGCGGACATTGAGCGGATCCACATGATACGCAAGGGGCAATATCAGCATCCGGACGGGGACGGACTGTACCCGGCAGAACCGTTTTACCTGCTGGCTACCTGAAAAACAGACAATGCAACTTTTGCTGACCTGTGCCACTAATGCGACAGAACCCACCAGCCGGAGTCTGGACAAGACGGATTAGCCACCCGCCTTGTCGTATCATGTTACAAGGGCAGGACCCCAGCCTCATTTTGAAAAACCGTCAGGTTGTCGGACGCCGTTTGCAAAGCGATACGGACCGGAAAAGCAGCGGCTTGAGAAGGATATCGGTCGCCTTGATGTCCGCTTAAATCGGTATTAACCAATCCGGGGCAGACGGATACAGCGGTTATTGCCGTGTCTTTTAGTTCTGCGTTGAGCTGAATGGTCAGCATGTTAAGTGCCGCTTTCGACGCGTTATAGCCGATGAGTTTCACATTATAAAACGGCCATTCAGGATCGTTATTCAGCGTGAGTGAACCCAGACTGCTGGAGATGTTTACAATCCGTCCAGCTGAGGACTGTCTTAACAAGGGCAGCATCGCCTGAATTACCGCGAGGGGACCGATAAAATTGGTTTCCAGTTCACGACGTACCGCATCCAGCGAGGTGCTTCCCGGCACGCCATCGCGGTCATCTGCAATGCCAGCGTTATTGACAAGAATATCCAGGCGGCCATGTGCGTTTTCGATAAATTGCACCGCCGCAGCGATATTATCTTCGTCGCAAACATCAATCTGAATAAATGAAACATCCAGTCCTTCATTACTCAATGCGTCTGCCGCTACTTTACCGCGCACGGCATCACGAGCGCCAAGCAATACCCTCGTCCCAGCCTGTGCCAGCTGCTTAGCGATTTCATAACCGATACCTTTGTTGCTGCCTGTAACCAGCGCAATTGAAACAGTCATCATAAACTCCTTGGGCTTCATCGGTGAATGTGGTTTGATTAATAATATGGATAATCCTTCACCAAATGAATTCGCGTATGACTCTTGTCTCTATACCCAACCAGAATCCGCGCAGAACGCCGCGTCAGAGGCGATCATCAGCCACCGTCGACGTTATTCTTGAAGCCACGATTCAGGTTTTACTCTGCACAGGAACGTCACAAGTGACGACCACACTCGTCGCCGAGCGGGCGGGCGTATCGGTGGGTTCACTCTACCAATATTTTCCTAACAAGCAGGCGCTGTTCTTTGCATTAAACGACCGCTATTTAGATCGACTCGCCGAGCGGATTGAAGAACTATGCCTTACGTTACATGGCGCGCCTTATGCCAGCATGGCTGAGGGCATCATTAGTGAATACATCAAAATAAAAACAGAACGATACGACCTAACTTGCGCACTTTATCGCGCAGCTGCAGATATCGATGTGAGTAAGATTGTGGAAATCATGTGTCGGCGTATTGAGGTGGCCAGTGAAACGATGTTTGCTACGGCGTCGGATGCTAAATTCCATAATCTTTCTTCGCTCAACGTGACGCTGATGAATGTACTTTTTGGTACGGTACGAACTTTTTTTAACCGGAACAGTCCGGAACTTCTGAATAGTCAGTTGCAAGAACAGCTAATAATAATGTTCTGCACCTACCTTCGTGGGTCGACACGACCGGACCAACCAATATAATACTCTTTCTTTGTAAAGAGTTAAGGGTATATGGCGTTGTTGAATAATCAGGGTTTGATTAGAAAATCGTTTAATGACTTAGCTTAGGTTAACGAAAAATCATTCCATTACAGATGACCATGCTTCACCCGCACCCATCAAAAAGACTGCATTTCGATTTATTCAATAAGACCACATTTTCTTTCTTCCAAAGAACGGATGCTAGTGAAAAATTAACCACTGCACAATTGAAATATTTTCAGCATCAAGTAGAACATTATTCCCGCCAGACAGGGTGTAAATCATCACCGATTGCCCAATGAGGCTGGCGGGGTGAAATACAGACCCCGCCGATCCATTTCTTCTGTGATGCATAATCCGGCCAGTATGCCCGATCCTGTATTACTTCAAGGCCCAACCGGGTCAACGTTAATAGGCGCCTGGGCCATTCAATATTTGGGTCCGATTCCGCAACCAGTGGTTCATCAGCATCAATCAGTGGCTTAATAACAGCATAAAACATGATGTCACCTAAATAAGGCAATGGCTCTCGCCGCTCCATGAGTTCTGCATATACGCTGGCGAATGCTACCGGACCGGCTTCATTGATATACTGCAAGGACAGGCGCTCGGTTAACGATAAGCCATTTTTTATATGGGGTAATTCCTGCAATTGTCGTCGCAGCGCCGGCGCAAGAAAAGGCAAACACGCGTGGGCCTGATGAGCAAGCTCCGCCATCTGAAGGGGCGATCCGCAACAATATGCCGACCACGCCTGCCTTGCAAGTTGGTGCGCCTCCCTGCCGATTAACCTGCGCTGTGGCCACAACCACGCCAGTACGTCGGGTGAAAGCTGGCCAATCCCGATAAAACGCGCCACACCAGGTATCTGGCCTATTTCTATCAATTCCAGTTTTTGTGGTAAATGCTCAAGGCTTGCCAAAACCCGGATCAGAAACAGCTGGTCATAGGCGTCAGCCTCGCACCACAGCACACCGTGCGCAAGTTCCGCTACTTTTGCCAGATGTTCATACTCTTGGTCAAAACGTCGCGTGACCTCACCCAGATCCATACCAAAAGCGTGCCTGATAAACTCGATTCTTTGTGTACGGTATGTTGCATGAGCAAGACCCTGAACCGGCCCCATGCATAACGGATCGGTCAGCGTGTGAAAGATCCCTTTAAAACCAGCGAGACGTAGACTGTGTTCGATGTCATTACCACATCGCCAGTGAACGGTATTGACTTCATCGTCTGCCGCAAAACGGGGATTTCGTGCAATAAAATCAATAGCGTCAATATGCGCTTTTAATTTTGGCCAACTGCTAAACCCCAGATCTTTAGCTATCAGCCATTGAGCATCGGAAAGTTTCACCGAAGACGATGCGTTGAGACTATGGAGAAAGGCGAGTTTTGCTGGCTCTGCGCCATTTTTTAAGCGCCGAAGAAGCTCCCGAGCGCGTTTGCGCTGTTGCTCAAGATTAATGCGGCCATTACCGATAGGTGATGCAGACATACGAGCTCCTTATCATGACCTTGTCCGCATTCAGGTATGGAGTCGTAAAATACGAGTTAAGAGCATGATCTTGGGCGCAGCCCTTTCCGCGGATGGAGGCGTAGATAACGCCAGCCATGAGTATAACGCCTGATAATGTTGAAAACAATCAGACCGCAGAAAGCGTGCCCCGGCATTACGGCGCTGTCTGAACGCGCATGTGATCGAGATCGGCAATCAGCCCCGGCCCCGTTGGGTGCCATGCCAGCCGCTGTTGCGTTAATGCGCTGGATGCGGACATGTCATGATCGACAAATGCGCTTATCCAACCAAAGTGAGCGGGCGCATCTTTGGCCTCAATGCGCATGACCGGCACGTTGAGGATACGGCCAATCGTGTCGGCGATGGTTCGCATCGAGATACCCTCTTGCGCGACAGCGTGGTACCGACTGCCTGCACTGTTTTTCTCCAGGGCCAATACATAAAGGCGTGCCGCATCGCTGATATGCACCGCTGACCAACGGTTCTGACCGTCACCGACATAGGCGGAAACACCTTTGTGTTGCGCCAACTCAATCAATGGGCTGATTAATCCCTGCTTCACAGTATCATGAACTTGCGAAAGGCGAATCACGCAAACGTTGACTCCACGCTGTGCGACAGCAAGGCCCCCGAGCTCCGACGCTTTACGCGGGTTCGGATGATCAGGATTGAAATGATCTTCGCTCGCCAGTGCGTTGTTCCCCATCGAACCCATGCCTACAGCGGAGGTAATGATCAATGGACGCTGGGATCCTTCCAGTACCGCCCCCATCGCTTCGATTGCCTGTCGGTCTCTTTCACAGTTCGCCACGAAGGTTGAAAAGTCGTGGTTGAATGCGGTATGGATCACCCCGTCAACAAACTTCGCACCGCGTCGCAGACTATCAAGATCGTCAATATCACCGTGATGTGCCTCGACGCCTGCGGCAGCAAGCGCATGTGCACCCAACTCGCTTCGTGTTAGCCCAAGAACCTGATGACCCGCGGTGATCAGTTCACGAGCGATGGTTGTACCCATAAAACCGGTCGCACCGGTCAGAAAAATACGCATGATAATTCACCTTTTCGTGGATGAAGGGCCGCAATCGCAGTCCAGTGATACTTACTGTAGATTCTGCTGGCGGCACGATCTATGCTGTAAAGTCGCTATTTATCGTCTCATCGTCCCGAGGTTTTATGGATCCCCTCTCAGAGTTGTTGTCTTTGCTTAAGCCCCGGAGCTATGTCTCTGGCGGTATTGCCCTAAATCGCGAGCTGGCGATCCAATGGCCGCAACATGATGGCATCAAGTGTTATGCCGTGGTGTCCGGACAATGCTGGTTATCGGTAGAAGGCGTGGCCGATCCGATACTGCTGACTGCCGGCGATTGTTACCTGTTACCGCCGGGTCCACCTTTTAGTCTGGCGACTGATTTGACGGTACAACCGGTCAATTTTGCGGTACTTCGCGCCGCACGATCGCTGACAAACCCCACCACCGGTGGCGGGGAAGAAGGTTGTTTTCTGGTCGGCGGTCATTTTTTGCTTACCGGTCACCACGCAGATATGTTGTTAGGTCCGCTGCCGCCAATTGTGCATATTCAGAATGAGTCAGATAAAACGACCATGCGCTGGTCGCTTGAACGCATGGCCGAAGAAGTACGTCTCCCACAACCTGGCAGCGCGTTGATCGTGCAGCAATTGGCTTACATGATGCTGATCCAGGCGTTGCGGTTGCACGTCAATGATAGCGCCAGTACCAGTGTTGGCTGGCTTTTTTCCCTTGCGGATAAACAGCTCAGTATGGCTTTGGCCTGTATGCATGAAGACCCGGGGCATGACTGGACATTACGCAAGCTTGCCATGAAGGTAGGCATGTCGCGTTCATCGTTTGCGAAGCACTTTAAAGCAAAGGTTGGCGCGGCACCGATTGAGTATCTGACGCATTGGCGAATGTTGCTCGCCTGCGACCGGCTAAAAAACGCGAATGACTCTATTGCTCGTATCGCGACGTCATTGGGTTATGAGTCTGAAAGCGCCTTCGGCAAAGCATTTAAACGCGTTATCGGTTGTTCACCAAGGCAGCATCAGTAAGCAACAGACTCATCTTGTCAGGTTGCTCAGCATTCAGAAAATGGGGGATCTTCGCACCGAAAAGTTGAATCACCTTGCCATTAAGCATCTGAAATCCATTTTTAGATCCGCTTTGTGTAATGGAGAACACACCATCAACTGAACGAAAATCCGGTTCTTCGGTAGGCAGGACTACCTCGCTGGACGTTTCGACGATGAAATTGTTGTTTCCCTGGGTTGCGTAAGCGGAGAATTTATTATCAAAGGACTGACCGGCATCGACAGCTCCCTGGCCAAATTTGTTCACTACCTCTTGCAGAAATCCAAAATTTGCCCGATGCCCGAACGAAAAACCGGGATCCAACTCATAGCGCAGAAATCCGGAGTCTACCGCTGTATTCGCGATACCGTCCCCAGTCAGAATACCTGTGGCAGTCGTGGCGTCTGTATCGGTAAAGCGGAGAGTCTGCGCATGCCCGCTCATATCGTACATTCCTCCGTTATTGACATTCCCCTCCATATTGCCAAACATACGGTAATCACCCAGATCATGAGCCAGATCGTCAACATACTGCAAGTCTGTACCCTGCTGTTGGGCCTGGGCATACAATTCTGACAGCATGTCACGATCATCATTGGTGAGGAAGTTAACAGAGGACACGCCCATGGTGGTACTTGTCAGTTGCGTCAAAACGGGAGGATTCGCACTCGTATCACCAAACAGACGAGATAGCATAAGCCCTTTGCCACTGAAGTTCACCGAGTCTACCGCCGACAACTGCTTGTCCTGCACATCATTCGTCTGTGAAGGTTGTGATTGAACTGATATTTGGGCGGTGCTCGACAGATTTTGCGTCTGAACATAGGCCGTCGAAGCCGAGTTAATTTCCATGTTTACATCCTCTCCCCTGTTTAAAGCAAATCTGCGATGGCGGCATCATCGGGCTGATGAACAGATACGCTCACTCAATCGCGATAATTCCATATCACGCTTTTTGCCAAGAAGGCTGAACGTTATCATCAGAATTGCCGGTAATAATATGTCGGACGCCAAGACAGGCACCTTGATAAAAGGCAACGCATTGAATGGTTAAATAGTGCCGGACGAACCACCCATCAACCTGTTTCAAATTTAATGACGGTTAGATGAAATGGGTCATATCACGATATTAACGGCATAATTATCACAAAGTTTAATCATTGCGTCGTGGAAATGTACCTGGATAATGTGGAGATGGGGTCAACTGTGAAAGTCCATAGTCTACAACGCCCAGTATTCCCGCCCTATATGCTCACGATTTGTAAGGATTTTGTCATGATAACACGCCCCTTTATGGGCGAATAACATCACCCATGATGATCTTTTTTAGACAGTGTATGGTCATATCCCCCACAAATCAGCAATAACGCTGGAAATCTCTGTTCTGCACAGGTCCGCTCAGCAGGCGGTGAAATATTTAGATGCAGTTAGCTGTTAAGCTTTTGCTTTATCGTGCCGTTAGTAACGCCACGATAAAATGAAAGGACTTAAAGGATTGGCATGCGAAACATCGGCTTTATGGGTAGATTACGCATCGCGCTGGCAATGGCACTGGTCGGTTTATTGGTACTGGGCATATGGTCTGTATTGGAAAGCCGGGACATGATGCTTAAAGACAGACAACGTGGTGTTAAAAATATGGTTGAGGCGGCCCAGTCTATCGTTGATGACTATGCGATCAAAGCCAATAACGGGTTGATGCCCCAGGCACAAGCGCAGGAAGAAGCGCTGGCGAAACTCAAGGCAATGAAATATGGCAAAGATGGTTATATGTTCATTTTTAACCAGGATCTGACGCTACTCATGATCGGTAATCCATCGTTGAGCAAATTAGAAAACCATAGCGTTAAGGATCGTACCGACTCCAATGGCAGCTTCTATTATCGGGAATTTTTAAAGGCAGGTAACGCTGGCGGCGGCTTTGTCCATTATACCAGTCACCTGCCAGATACCGGCCTCAGTGCCGATAAGGTCAGCTACGTCAGTCACTATCCTACCTGGAACTGGTATATCTGTTCCGGTGTATTCCTGGATGACGTGCAGACCGCGTTCTACAAAAACCTGCTGAATTATTTCTTAGTCATCCTGCTGGTTGGTCTGGCGGTTTCAGTGGTTATGCTGCTCACCATGCGCGCGACACAGCGAAGCCTGGGCGGCGACCCGGAATATGCCAAACACGTGATTGAGCAGATTGCCGAAGGGAATTTACATACCGACATCACACTGCGTGACGGTGACACTAATAGCCTGCTCTCGACGATGGCAAAGATGCAACAGCGTCTGGCGGAAATTGTCGGTGAGGTACGCCTAGGGGCAGATCAGATGCAACTGGCCTCTCAGGAGATATCACAAGGTAACAGTGACTTAGCACGCCGCACCGAGGAACAGGCCTCATCGCTACAGGAAACGGCAGCCAGCATGGAACAGCTTACCTCAACGGTGAAACTCAATGCTGAAAACGCCAGACAGGCGCGCGACCTGGCGACCGGTTCACGCACACTGTCGTTGAAAAACAAGCAAACCGTGGATAACACAGTCTCCAGTATGCAGGGGATCAATGAGCAGGTGGATAAAATGGGTGACATCATTTCCACCATAGAAAAAATTGCTTTTCAGACCAATATTCTAGCGCTTAATGCGGCCGTTGAAGCCGCCCGAGCGGGTGAGCAAGGGCGCGGATTTGCGGTCGTTGCCGCAGAAGTGGGTCAACTGGCGAAAAGCAGTGCCAGCGCGGCAAAAGAGATAAAAATGCTGATCACCGTGTCGACCGAGAGGATCGCCACGGGCAGCAATAGTGTGACGCTGGTCGGTGAATCCATGCAGGAGATGCTGACCTCTATCGTTAATGTGTCGGATTTGATCACGGAAATATCAAATGCCTCAATTGAACAGAGTGAAGGCATTAATCAGGTGAATATCGCCGTGACACAAATGGATCAGGTCACTCAGCAGAATGCGTCACTGGTTGAGCAAAGCGCAGCCGCCTCATCGTCATTAAACGATCAGGCGCAGAAACTGCAGCAAGTGGTGTCGATATTCAAACTGGCATAATCAGTTCTATTCTATTTATTCAAGGTGAATAAAATAATGCCATTATCAACGAGTAAGGTGATACTTTTCGCGCGGCAGTAGGTTGGCTCAGCGTCTTATCGAAGAACGTGTGGCACAAAGAGATCGGGCAACATTGGTAAGATGATCTCCATGGGCGAGCACAAGTATGACGATAAGGCGTTACGCGTAAGATTTATCACGTGTTTGTTGCACTGATTTTTCCATCCGACGTCGTTCATCAGCATCAATCTAGTAAGTGATGTACGGCGAACGAAAGTTTCTAATTATGCGTTCTCCCCCCTAGTGTCAGGATAGATGCCCCACCCCATAAAAATACTAATGGGTGATGGGGACACAGAGGAACATCTTTCACATGCCGATCACCTTCAACGTTTTTCAGGATCCGCAAGATCTGATTTTCAGTGAAACGCACTTTTTTCATGACGGCAACTGTTAACGAAATTAACAGTTACCGCTATCAATTAAGTGAATACATGAGCGAAAAAAGTTGCTTTAGGATAACGGTGAAAATTTATCTAAAGCTCCATTGCACGCTCACGACAAACACAGAAGGAATAATTATCCCACTTTCAATACTGAAGTAACTTGTAAAATTGTATTGAATTGCATGATATATATAGGGTGAAAATCCTATTCCGGTTATTTTCTTAAAATCGTGATATGAGCCATGATCACCGCAGTGACTTAACGCATCAAAAAAGAATTCACCTGTATAACCATATACCCCTTTTAAAACCCAGTCTGAATCACCAGATATCCAGTCCCGTCTCAGCCCCATGGCTATACAGCGGTCACCAAAGCTGTTGCGCATCGTACCCAGTAATGCGCTGTATTTAGAATCTTCAGAGAACTTCCGCTCCACAGAAAAGAATCTATTATCAAAAAATTCGTTATATTGCCCGTAGTTACCTGTCAGGTGATACACAAACGAACCGGTATTAATGGAGTATAAATTTATCTCGCTAGCATCAGTTCCGGCGGTGAATGTCATTATAAAAAAACATAAAGCTTTGCTTAAGTTTTTAAACATTTCAATAATCT
Source organism: Acerihabitans sp. TG2 (assembly GCF_035013185.1). Lineage (NCBI taxonomy): Bacteria > Pseudomonadati > Pseudomonadota > Gammaproteobacteria > Enterobacterales > Pectobacteriaceae > Acerihabitans > Acerihabitans sp. TG2. The sequence goes on along the minus strand of NZ_JAYGJO010000005.1, from coordinate 214,671 downwards.
CTTTGATTATAAAAACTGTAGTTTCCACCTGAAAGTAACCTGAAATATATCCAGGTGCGAGAAACAATTCTATAATAAATTCTCTAAAAAGTAGTTTACATTTGTATAAAAAAAAACTTTATGACATAAATCAGATTTTGCCTGAGACGATCCGGTATAAACCTGCTGTCAACCGTCGGTTAACGACTTGCCGGCTGCGGTGACATATCCCACCACTTGCCATTTGTTAATCAGATAAGAAAGGTCGGATTGTCCTTAAATAACAGGTACGCCAACGGCGTTTTTAGCGTCATTTTCTGCTAAAAGTTCGGTGGCCCTCATGCTCAATACATCGAATTTCTCACGGCGTAAAACCTGAAATAACGCGTCTCGCGTCGATAGGCGTTAATCCCCCCGACGGGTACCTGCGCGAGGGATACCGCACCCGTCCCCCGCAATGGCGGCCACAGATGCCATTGCCGATCATTCCAGGCACGGATATTTCAGGCGTCGTTGAGGCGGTGGCTCAGGATTGACGCCGACGAACTCAGGCGCGGTGGATGACTTTATTCCAGACACCGCATGGAGCACGGGCATCAACCTCAACCTGTTGATTAACAACCTGTTCGTTTTCTACTCTACCGTGCAATATCAGTGTTAAATAATGAAGATAATACTTTGTCATGGAGGTCTCTTAGCTTTTCTTCATTGGCTTTTCTTTTAAAAAACGAACGTACATCATTTCCACAAAATAATGTCATCATGACTTCTACTTGCGCTTTTACAGTTTCAATATCTTTTTCTGGTTGGAATTTACAAAATTTAGCAAGTAAAGCATCAAACATTCTTGTATCGGCTTCTATATAAATAGCAGCAACCTTGGGGTTTTTACCTGCTTCAGCCATAACTTCCGACATAAGGATGTTGTCTGTTATGAAATCGTTATCAATTTTCTGCATTGCGTACTGCGTCGTTAGAATGTCCGAAATTTCAATAAGATTCACATCAAGAGATGTGAGTATTTTTAAGCGTTTGTCGACAATTTTTTTAACCACTTCATTTATAAGCTCTTCTTTATTTGTAAAATATCTATAAATCAAACCAACACTTAATCCAGATAAATCAGATATTTGTGACATTGATGCAGCATGAAAGCCCTGTTTTATAACACACAATCTTGTCGCTGTGAAAATTTGCGACTTACGCAGATTTATTTTGTTCTTTTTTGCTGTTTCCACATCGCTTAACATCGTGATCACTCCTATTGTATGTTTTGTGAAAAGGATCTTGCCAACTCAACATTTTTATATCAATACTATACTAGATATATGAGTGAGCGTTCACTCAATGTTTGATTTATTTAATTTAAAGATAACTGATGTAATTTTTTTATAAAATTTGTAATGAGATGTGACTTGAGCACTGTTTCACCTCTCAGAATAAAGAACACGACGCCGGAGGTGAGTATGCAAGTTATTCATGCCCGATCCATTTGTTAACACGTGTGTTAAATAGGCAAGTCACAAGTACATCAAAAGTGCGTCTGCAGATTGGTGGCATCATCAACTTGCCTCTTTTTCAGAGGAAGAAAAAGTTAAAGTGGAATGATTTTATATAAAATTTATGTACTTAAACGACCGATTGTTATAACGCTACTTAGCCTATTTTCAGAATGTATTTCATTGATTCATACTTATCAGAGACTCGCTGCGGAGAATGCGCCAAGGCACCTCATGTCCCCCAACGGGGTCGTCGATAAATGTGGCTTATGCAGAGTGGCATGATTACATTCTTGGCGATAAGTTACAAATAGTTCCAATAAAATTTTGGATTAAAAAATGACTAAATTTGATAAAAATTATACTCCTCTCGCCGTGCTCTTGTCGCTGGGGTTGATACAAAATGCTGCAGCTGATGATTTATCGCTTGGGGCTGCAGTCGGCATTAAAACCAGTCCTTACAAGGGTGCAAATACTAAAGCCTCCCCTCTACCTTTCATTAATTACGACTCTCAGTATTTTTTCATCCATGGTTTAGGTGCTGGCATTCACCTATACAAGGATGATCATAATGAATTTAATGTTATAGGTGAATATTCACCTATGGGGTTTAAATCCGGTGATACCGATGATAGCCAGTTAAAAAAACTCAACAAACGTAAATCAACCATCATGGCGGGTATGTCATATATCCATCGCGATATTTGGGGGGTTATCCATGCCGATGTCATGAGAGACACGTCGGGTGATAGCAATGGAATGACCAGTGACGTAGGTTATAGCTATCGTTTCGAATGGAATAAATTTGAGTTCACTCCTGGTGTAGGTGTGTTATGGAGCAGTAAAAAGCAAAATGAATATTACTATGGTATCAGTCAGAGCGAATCGTTGCGTAGTGGATTGAACGCCTATGATCCCAATGACAGCATATCTCCTTACGTACAAATGTCACTGGATTACCCCTTTGCAACTGACTGGAAAGCCTCTATCAGTGCACGTTATAGTGTCCTCTCCAGTCAAGTGAAAAACAGTCCTATGGTTGATAAATCAGGTGTTAGTTCATTAGGCATAGGTATAAATTACTCATTCTAAGTAACATATTGAATATTATTTCGTATTTGATGTGGAGTTTGACTGACAGGGCGTGATTTCCGTACGAATACATGAACGACAGCCAAGGCAATCAAGAAATCGTCCATACCCCTTGGACTGGTGGGGTAATAATTCCCCCCCGCCAGCCCTACTGGGCCATCGGCGAGAATTGACATTCCGTCTGGTGTGAATGGCGCCAGGCGGGATGTTATTTGCTTTGATGACATTTATTCTTAACTGGTTGATTATTTTCTTTTTATTTTTACTTTAAATAAAGAGGACAAAACATCATCATGAAGTTCTCGTAATCTTTCGTCATTCATTTCTCTTTTAACAAAACTGCGAATATCACTCCCATAAAACAGCTCCATCATTATCTCGACCTGAGCCTTAACAATATCGAGATTTTTCTTTGGCTGAAAAGCCATAAATTTGGATAATAATACATCGGACATTCTTACATCAGCGTCCTTAAAGATAGCCGCAACATGTTCATTTCTACGGACTTCGGCCAGCACCTCAAACATCAGAATGTTATCTGTTACAAAGTCGCTATCCAGCCTTTGCATGCCAAGTCTATCGGTCAACATGTCGGACATTTCTATAAGATCAATGTTCAAGGCTGTAATCATTTTCAAGCGTTTATTGACAATTTCTTTTACAATTTCATTTATCAGTTCTTCTTTATTAGAAAAATAACGATAAATAACACCAACGCTAAGCCCAGATAAATCAGATATTTGAGACATTGTTGTTGCATGGAAGCCATGCTGAATAATGCATTTTCTGGCGGCAACTAAAATTTGTAACCTTCGCAGGTTAACTTTCTCATCTTTGGCCTTTTCTGATGTATTCATAACATTACGTTTCCCTAGTGTAATTTTAGTGAAAATGGTCTTGCTAACATAATTTTTATACATCCATAATACGTCAAATTTTGAGATTGAGCGTTCATTCCATGACAAAAAAAATCATCTGCCCCCTTTTAAGTGTACTGTTACTTACCGCGAGTGTGACTGGATGCAAGTGGGATTCGGATCCTCCTGCTACGGGATCAAATACACCACTCGAGGTGGCGGTAAAGTTGATTCATACGCAACCCGTGACATTAACCAGTGAGTTAACCGGTCGGGTGACCAGCACCATGACATCCGATGTCCGCCCTCAGGTCGATGGGATTATCAAGCAACGCCTATTCACCGAGGGGGCAGAGGTCAAAGCCGGGCAAGTTCTATATCAAATAGATCCTGCGACTTACCAGGCCAGTTATGACCAGGCGCTCGCGCAGCTAAAAAATGCCCAGGCAACGGTAGTGTCCAGCAAACTCAAAGCCGATCGGTATGCCGAACTGGTCAAAGAAAAAGGTGTATCAAAACAGGATGCCGACGATGCAAAAGCAACCTACCTGCAAGATGTTGCGTCTGTCGCCCAATACAAAGCTGCACTTGAAAGCGCACAAATCAATCTAAATTACACCAAGGTCCGGGCGCCTATCTCGGGCCGTATCGGCATCTCCTCCGTTACCCCAGGCGCGTTGGTCACGGCCAGCCAAACGGATGCGTTGGCCACTATCAGGACGCTGGATCCGATTTATGTTGATCTGACGCAATCCAGCACAGAGTTATTAAAACTCAGGAAACAGCGTAAGAATACCCAGCTGAAAGGCGATATTCCGGTCACGATCACACTAGAAGATGGGACGACTTATGCCCCACAGGGGAGACTCGAACTGACTGAAGTTTCCGTTGATGAGTCCACAGGCTCGGTGACCTTACGTGCGGTAGTCCCTAATCCTGAAAACACACTTTTACCGGGCATGTATGTGCGGGCAACGGTGGATGATGGTGTTGACACACACGGTGTTTTAGCATCGCAGAAAGGGATATCGCGTGATGTAAAAGGCAATGCTATCGCCTACGTCGTCGACAAGGATAATAAAGTTGAGCAGCGTGTCGTCACGACCGAGCGTGTGATTGGAAGCGACTGGCTGATCAGTAAAGGGCTTAATGAGGGGGATAAACTTATTGTGGAAGGCACCTCAAAAATTCAGCCAGGCATGCAAGTAAAGGCCGTCGTTCTTGATGAGAAAAATGAGAGTTCGGCTGCGGATACGCCTCCTGGAGTGAAAAAATAATATGCTTGCTCAATTTTTTATCACTCGTCCTATTTTTGCCTGGGTCATCGCCATTGTCATTTCAATGTGTGGTGTAATGTCAATCAACAACTTACCCATTGCGCAATATCCTGACGTTGCACCGCCGCAAATTTCTATCAGCGCAACCTATACTGGGGCCTCAGCAGAAACACTGGAAAACAGCGTGACGCAGGTGATTGAGCAACAGCTCACCGGACTGGATGGCCTGCTTTACTTTTCATCGACCAGCACAGCCTCAACCGGACAAGTCAGCATTAAGGTGACGTTCAAGCAAGGAACGGATCCAGACATTGCTCAAGTGCAAGTACAGAACAAAGTACAACAGGCACAAAACAGTCTGCCGAGTGAGGTTACCGCACAAGGTGTGACGGTCAAAAAGAGCCAAAATGATTTTCTTCTGGTGATGAGTCTCTATGATAAAACGGATAAGTCCACCTCAGCCGACGTGAGCGATTATCTGGTCAGCAACATGCAGGATAGCCTCTCGCGTATTAATGGCGTCGGTGATGTCCAGGTGTTCGGCGCGCAATACGCCATGAGAATTTGGCTGGACCCGGCCAAATTGGCCTCGTATTTTCTGATGCCATCCGATGTTGAGACCGCATTGAAAAATCAAAATGCGCAAGTTTCAGCCGGACAGATAGGCGCCCAGCCATCCCAGGAAGGGCAGCAACTGGTGGCAACGATCAAAGCCCGTTCGCGTTTGCAAACCCCTGAGCAATTTAGAAACATTGTGCTTAAAAGCAACAGTGATGGCGCGATTGTTCGTTTAAAGGATGTCGCAAGGGTAGAGATGGGCCAGGAGACGTATAGCTCCAACGTACTGGCTAACGGGCATCCGGCCAGCGGTATCGCCATCAAACTGGCGCCAGGTGCCAATGCCCTGTCTACCGCTGAGCGTGTTAAGCAGAGCGTAGCCGACTTCGAGAAATCCATGCCAGTGGGTTACACCGTTGCCTACCCTCTTGATAGCACCGAGTTCATTAAGATTTCCATCGAAGAAGTCGTCAAAACGCTGTTAGAAGCAGTGGTTTTCGTGGTTATTGTGATGTTTGTGTTTCTGCAAAACATTCGTGCGACGCTTATCCCTGCTATTGCGGTACCGGTGGTCCTTCTCGGCACCTTCGGCGTTCTTTCTGCGTGTGGTTACTCCATCAATACGTTGACGATGTTTGGCATGGTGTTATCCATAGGCTTACTGGTCGATGACGCTATCGTGGTGGTAGAAAACGTCGAGCGCGTGATGCGAGAGGAACATCTGCCGCCAAAAGAGGCAACGGCCAAATCCATGCAAGAAATTACCGGCGCGCTGGTGGGCATCGCCATGGTGTTGTCGGCGGTATTTTTGCCCATGGCATTTTTTAGCGGATCAACCGGGGTGATCTACCGCCAGTTTTCGATCACCATCGTTTCTGCCATGGTGCTCTCGGTCTTGGTCGCATTGACCCTGACGCCTGCACTGTGCGCAACGCTGCTAAAACCGACCAAACACCACGAGAAACAGACGGGCTTTTTTGGTCTGTTCAACCGGGGTTATGCGAGTTTACAGCGCCGTTACTCGGCAAAGGTCGGTAACGTCATTCATGGTCCGATTCGTTACTTAGTGCTGTTTGGCCTATTGATTGTCGCGTGCTGTGTGATGTATCTGCGCTTACCTTCCGGTTTTTTACCTACGGAGGATCAAGGGTACATTATGGTGCAATATACGTTACCGCCAGGAGCATCGGATGAGAGAACCGCCCAGGTTCGTCAACAGATCGAAGATTACTTTAGCACTCAGGAAAAAGACAATGTTGGTGTCAAAATGCTGGTAAACGGCTTTAGTTTCGCCGGAAACGGGCAGAATGCGGGCGTGGGATTTATTGCATTGAAAAACTGGAGTCTGCGTAAAGGTAAGAATAACGGTGCAGATGCCATTGCGTTGCGGGCGACCAAGAACCTAGCGAAGATTCGCGATGCGCAAATCTTTGTGTTAACACCACCGTCGGTCAGCGGCCTTGGGCAGTCAAACGGATTTACCTTTGAGCTACAGGCGCAACCCGGCACCAGCCGCAGTGATTTACTGACCATGCGCAATCAGCTGCTAGGCAAAGCGAATCAAAACTCTGCACTGATGGCGGTTCGCCCTAACTCGCTGCCGGATTTACCGCAGTTGCAGGTCGACGTCGATGATCAAAAAGCACTATCGCTGGGGCTGTCTGTCAGCGATGTTGACAGTACACTGAGCAGCGCGTTCGGCGGTACCTATGTGAATGATTTTATTGACCGGGGCCGCGTAAAAAAAGTCTATATCCAGGGTGACAACGAATATCGCAGTAAGCCCGAAGATATTGGTCAATGGTTTGTCCGCAACAGTTCGGACGCCAGTTCAAGTAATTCGGCGAGAATGACCCCCTTCTCTGCATTTGCGTCGACTCACTGGGTCTACGGCTCTGACGCGCTCTCTCGTTACAATGGGTTGTCATCCTACGAAATACAAGGACAAGGTGCTCCAGGTACCAGCTCCGGTACCGCGATGGATACCATGGAAACATTAGCCAAAACATTGCCATCAGGAAGCACGTATTCATGGACCGATTTGTCCTATCAGGAAAAGCTGGCGAGTGGGCAGGCAATGTCGTTGTATGCCATATCGCTGCTTGTGGTTTTCCTGTGTCTGGCCGCGTTATATGAAAGCTGGGCGGTGCCTATTTCAGTGTTAATGGTGGTGCCGCTTGGCGTTGTCGGCGCGTTACTTGCCATTACCTTACGCGGCTTGGAAAACGATATCTATTTCCAGGTGGCGTTATTGACCGTGGTTGGTTTGTCGTCAAAAAACGCGATCCTCATCGTGGAGTTCGCAGAGGAAAACTATCGTCGAGGGCAAACGTTATTGGACGCGTCAATGAATGCCGCCAGACTCAGGCTTCGCCCGATTTTGATGACATCGCTGGCCTTTACCGCAGGGGTATTGCCGTTAGCCATTTCCACCGGCGCCGGCGCGAATAGCCGCATTGCAATTGGTACCGGAATTATCGGCGGAACACTCTCGGCGACTGTTTTCGCGGTCTTCCTGGTTCCCCTGTTTTTTGTATTAGTCCGTCGCGTATTCCCAGGTGTGCCACAGCCTAAAAAGGTGACGTCAGAGGACACAACTCATGCTGGAGAATAGTGTGATTAAACGTTTGTTCATTCTATCGTTGCCTGGATTATTGGCAGGGTGTATTTCATTGGATCCAACCTATCAGCGGCCCACGGCACCGGTGCCGGCCAGCATGCCCCAGGGCGCGGCTTATGCACCCCAGACGGCCCATTCGATGAATATGGCCGATACGGCATGGCGCGACTATATTCTTGACGCCAGGTTACGGCAGGTAGTGGCGATGGCTCTGGACAGCAGCCGGGATCTGCGTGAGGCCATCGCGGATGTGAAATCCGCGCAGGCACAGTTTGGCGAAGAGCGTTCCAACCTGTTCCCTACCGTGAATGCAGAAATCAGTAATACCCGCTCGCGGTCATTATCCGGGGTGGGCAACAACACCACGCTAAGCAATTCCGCTGAGGCCGATGCCAATGTCAGCTCATTTGAACTGGATCTGTTTGGCAAAAACCGCAGTTTGACCCGTGAACAGTTCGAGACCTACCTGGGAACCCAAGAAGGGGCGAGAAGCACCCAACTCACCGTGATTTATAATGTGGTCGATTATTGGATAACGCTGGCGGCGGATAAGAGTAATCTTATCGCGGCACAGCAAACCATGGAAAGTGCGAGGGATTCGCTTCAGGTGACACAGAACAACTTCAATCATGGGATCCTCTCCATGGTGGATGTGTCTTCTGCGGAAACGACATATCAATCTGCGCGTGCCGATGTTGCCAACTACACCACGAGTGTGGCCCAGGATAAAAATGCACTGGATCTTGCTGTTGGTCAAAGTGTACCAGAGGCACTTTTGCCGCAAAATATTGAGCATCTCAATGGCATAATGAAGGATATACCGGCAAACATTTCGTCAACAGTGCTGTTGAATCGACCTGATGTACTCGAAGCCGAGCATAATCTAAAAGCGACTAACGCCAGTATTGGTGCGGCACGGGCCAATTTTTTCCCGTCAATTTCACTCACCGCAAGTGGCGGCGTCGGGAGCTCACAACTCTCCTCGCTGTTCAAAAATGGTTCGGGGCTGTGGTCATTCTCGCCAAGTATCAGTTTACCCCTGTTTACCGGTGGCTATAACACCGCTGCATTGAAGTATTCTAAAGCGCAGAAAGAGCTCTATGTCGCCACCTATGAGAAGTCGGTTCAAACAGCGTTCCAGGAGGTTGCAGATGCATTAGCGCGTCGCGGTACCATTCAGGAACAGCTCAGCGCCCATAAAGCCTATGTGAGCGCGTCCGAATCCTATTACCATTTGGCCGATTTGCGTTATAGGAATGGTGTAGATACGTACCTCAATGCCCTAGATGCGCAAAGGACATTATATAGTGCTCAGCAAAATCTGATTTCTACTCAAGAAACCTACCTGGTCAATTTGATCACGCTATATAAAGTGATGGGCGGGGGAACATCATTGGACAAACCGGCCGATCAATAGTCGAGTCAGCAAGGTTATGGTTTTCAGGGCATAAAAGAGTAATGGTGCTATTCATTTTATAAGCACCATTATTTTTGAGTGTGGCCGGTGCCTGCCATTGGGGTTCGTCATTCATAAACATATCGAATTCGATAAGTGTCTTGGCCGTCGCCTGTGGGGAACGGGGTTTACAACAAATCCCGTGCCGACGTGTTCTGAACCACACATCTCTCAATCCAAGTTGAAAAGGCTTGAAATCTTGACCGGGTCTCATGCCCTTTAGGGCAAATCAGATCATAACCAAGCCCGGAGGGTATACGTTCGAATGGTGCGACCAGTTCGCCACCATCCAAATAGGGCTTAATCAGATGATAACGCCCCATCGCAATCCCCATTGAATGTTTTGCGGCAACCATCGTTAGCTCTTCGTGATTAAAAACATATTTATGTTTGAGGATACGAATATCGCGATCCGTCTTTTTTAGCCACTGCTGCCATTCAGCCAGCGGAGAAAGAAACTCCAGCGACTCGGTACAGTGTAAAAAACACGCTTCATGCAACCGCGACTCGTCCTTAAAAAATTCTAGTCGCTCAGCATACTCAGGTGTACAAACCGGTATCAAATATTCATCAAATAGCCGGTGATGATAGAAGTCAGCATGGCGATTCACATCACCATAGTAAATTGCCAAATCTACAGGTTGGTTTTGAAAATCTAACTTACTTGCTTTCACGCGGATTTTAACATCAAGGTGAGGGTGTACCCGTTGAAAGTCAGGTAAACGTGGAACTAACCACAAATGTGCGAATGTGGGTGCAACGCCAATATACAACTCACCGCGTAGCTCATTGAACCGAATATCTTCTATTTCCGAGAAGACACTATCCAGTGAATGGGTTAATGTTGTTAAAATACGGCGGCCTTCTTGAGTTAACTCAAGTTTTCGAGTCAATCTCACAAAAAGCTTAAACCCCAAGTCCTGCTCTAATTTTTTAATTCGATAGCTGACGGCACCTTGTGTCAGGCATAACTCCTCTGCAGCTAACGTAAAGCTAAGAAACTTAGCCACCACACTAAATGTATACAAGTATGTAAGTAAGTTTTGTTTGTGTTCCATTGGCGCGTTTACCTCGTGAATCCCCCAATATTCAACGGGAATCACATGTGGAATTTATACTCTCAATGCAAGCTTTCGCGTCTGCATTATGCCACCAGACCTCATGTATGGATATCCACCATTATAAAGCCACAGCCATCGATTGGTGAAATTCCGCGCCTCAGTAAGGTAACTAAATATATATCAATTTAGCGCGTAGAACGCGGCAGCGGGTACAGTCATCGATGGCGGTATACTACTATACCCTCGGCACGATTTTACCGCTTCACAATCGGCCATTTTAGTTAAACAATACCTATAAATAAAATAGATGAAAAAATTATCTGTTCTGGAGTTGATGAAGTTGGTGGTGAATGTCAATTAACTCTTCAATCAGCTCGCGTGCCAGCATGGCGGTCATAATATGGTCCTGGGCATGCACCATGATCAGATTAATGGCCAGTTTTCCGCTACCTTCGTCCATGCCGATAAATTCAGTCTGCACTTTGTGTGCCTGTTTGGCGGCCTCACTCGATTGTTCCAACAGGCTATCGATTTTATCCCATTCGCCTTTTTTAGCACAGGCCAAAGCCTGCATGGCGCAGCTTTTCGATTCTCCTGCGTTGATGATAAGTTCCATTATGGTTGCTTCAAAATTCATGTTGATAGTGTCAAGTTCCATACTTATCTCCCGAAGCTAATTGACCAAAAAAACGTTTCTAACAAGCTGTGACAAACCCTGGGTATCAAGGTCATGACCGCGTGAACCCTCATCAATGGCACGGAACGGTATGACGTTATAAAAATTTAAAAATTACTTCACTTTGATTATATTGCATTTTTTCATGATTTCTTTTGGTATTTCCTGGCCTATTCCAGGACGGTTAGGCACTGTAAGATAACCATCAACAGGCTGGTCATCATAAGTACCTAGATTTCTAGTAAACTGACTTAAATTACCCACATGATGCTCATGAATGCAAAAATTAGGAATGACTGCTTCTATTTGTATTGCGGCTGCCGCAGAAATTGGCCCCCCACAAATATGGGGTTGAACTAAAACATCATATATTCTAGCCATATCACAGATTTTCTTGCACTCAGATATTCCACCACACGTAGCAACATCTGGTTGAATGATATCTAATAGCCTATTTTCTAAAAATGGTTTAAACCCGTATCGTGTATAAATACGCTCACCGGCGGCCAAAGGAATATTTATTTTTTCTTTCAAACATTTAACCAGTTGAGGGTTTAGTGACCCACAGGCTTCTTCCATATAATAAATATTTAAATCATCGAGTAATTTACTTATTTGAAGGGCTGAATTGACATCAGTCTTGGCATGTAATTCCAAAATAATATCAACATCATCCCCAACAGCCTGTCTGATGGCTAATAATCTTTCACGACATAACTTTAATTTATCATATGTCAAAAGCCCATCATTTCTGGAAATTTTTCTCCCCTGTTGGTCTCGTTGTATTGGATCTACTTTAATGGCGGTATAACCTTCGTCAACGGCTTTTTTTGCGGCTGCTGCAATTTCCTCAGTCCCACCTAGTGGTGCTGAATCGGCATCCCAGCCAAATTGAATCTGGCTAGCATATGCCCTGATTTTATTACGTGTTTTTCCACCTAATAATTCATAAACCGGTGCATTTAATGCTTTGCCTTTTATATCCCACAACGCAATATCGATTGCACTGATAGCTGAAAATATTACGGTCCCACCGCCTTGTCCCCAAAAGGTATCTCGATAGAGATGATCCCAAATTTTTTCTATACATAAGGGGTCTTCTCCTATAATCAACTTAGAAAAATCTTGAATTTGTCCAATGGCACCCAGTTTCGCATTACCATAAGCAACGCCGGCTTCACCAAAACCACTTATCCCCTCATCGGTATTTATTTTTATAAAAATGGGTTCATTAGGTGCCGATTTATCAAAATCGGCACAAAATACTTCAATGTCAGTAATTTTCATCTTTAATTTTACCTTAGAAATCAATTAAATATGTCGATCGCATATATTCACGCCACACCAACATTCAGATATCGCGGAAATGAGTTGGCCTTCAGCAAGCTATCGAGATGAGAATCGGGTTATCTCGAGCACAAAAACTAACGTTACATAAAAGACGATGAAATCTGCTTACAGGCGTCTCATTTCCACCCAAATGTAAAGATCGCGTTCTACTATGATTTTATTTAGCCATTTTCATGCAGAAATCCAATACTTTCTTTCCGTTCATCAACCCATAATCAACCATGTTTATTACATCACACGGGATATTCTTTTCATCACATATTTTTTTAACTTCGGGTAGTTTGTATTTAATTTGCGGGCCTAACAAAACAACGTTCACACCCTCTATATTTGATTTTAACTGATCGATGGCGACTGCAGATACTTCACACTCAATATTTTCAGCTTCAGCCGCTTTCTTTATTTTAGTAACTAATAAGCTTGTTGACATTCCTGCCACACAACAAAGTAATATTTTTATCATTTTGTTTTCTCCACATGTTTTTATGATTATTTTATTGCTTTTATACAAAATTCATTTAATTCTTCTGTTTGCATTTCTTCTTTACATTTTTGGGCATCAAATACTTTGAAAAATGGATAATAAATGACTGCGACAATTAATAAATTGACCGCTGTTAATATAACCGCTGCAAAACTCCCATTTGTCGCGAGAAACCCATATATCCCAACAGGTGTAGTCCAAGGTAAAGTTACTCCCGTGAGTTTAGGAACAAGACCTGTTGCCATAGAAAAATAGGCAGTTGTTGTGGCGACCAGCGGGGCGATAATGAAAGGTATTAATAACAATGGATTCAATACCATTGGTACGCCAAATATAACAGGTTCATTTATGTTAAATATACCGGGAACGATTGACAATTTGCCAATTTCTTTTAGATGTCTCGATTTTGCTAAAAAAGCCATAAAAAGGACTAACATCAACGTCGAACCTGCTCCTCCCATTTTTGTAGAGAAATAGAAAAAGTCAAACGTGACAATATTTGGCAATTCTTTTCCCGCTTCAAAAGCAATTCTATTTTGATCCATAAATGTAAGCCAAATAGGCATCATCACAGCTTGAACTATCGTTGAACCATGTAATCCGACGGCCCAAAGTAAGCTAATAAACAACGTTGTTAGCATAGCGCCCCAATAGGAACCGCCAGCATATAATAAGGGTTTTGAGACTATCGTTTGTATTAAATTGTGTAAATCACCCCAATGTGTTTTTTCAAACCCCACTCTTAAAACTAAAGAAAATGTTATTATAAACAGCAGTGGGATCAATGCGGTAAAGGATTTTGATACGGCCGGTGGTACACTATCAGGCATTTTTATAACAAAGCCTTTTTTTACAAAAAATCTCATTATTTCTACAGATAAAATGGCCATAAGGATAGAAACAAACATTCCCTTTGCACCCATATAATTGAGATTTATACCAGAAACATCTATTGTTTTGTTTAGCTCTTTCACAAAAATGGGTATTTGATAAGGAGACACTATCATAAATGATGCTACCGAAGCAGTGGCTGCTGCCACGGCATCGAGTGAATATTTCTCAGCCAATCTATAGGCAACACCTATACTGACAAAAAGAGCCAGTAAGCCAAAGGTTGCATAAACCGGATAAGATAAAACTTGCTTCCATCCACTACCAAAAACTGAAGCCATAAAATCTGCATAACCAGGGACTGGCAGATTGGCAATGATTAAGAATATAGAACCCACTATAATTAATGACATTGACATCACCAATCCATCTCTTATAGCTTGTAGATGTCTTTGATTTGCAACTATTGCAGCATATGGAACAAAATACTTGTCCAAAAATTCCGTTAATTTATTCATAATGTTACACCGTAGTTATGGAAGACGTTTATCTTTTATAAAACAGAAATAGTGATATCCTTCGATATTTTATTTTTTATTTAATTCCATATGCTTTATACTGTCTTTTTTCTCGATTCTATTCTATGATCTGCCTCCCATTTTCATTAAAAAATATATAAGTAGTTTTATTATTTTATTCTTTCAAGTAAAGAGGTAATATCTCGATAACAGCCTGGACGATTCGCATAGAGAATAAATTAAAATATACCGTTATTGGTATTCAACCAATCACAATAGAATTGGATTAACAGCCATAAATAGGTGGTGAACTTATTATTTAAGTTCCAAGTCTCTATTCAACCATCCACTTAAACTGCGGCATGAAATCTAGATTCTCTGTTATGGTTTCTTTCAGTGCATCATCGAGTACACTGCCTGTATTAACGAGTGGGTTAAGAATTAACGCGCGCTTAGCATCATTCAGATTACCATTAACTGCAGCACTCACAGTGAGTGTTTCAAATTCTTTCATCAATTGAATCAAACGTAGCGTATCGGAAGGGAATGGCGCAACGTTCAGTGGGAGTGGACCGTTTTGAGTGATCACAGAACTGACTTCTACCACACAATCAGCAGGTAGGCCGGTGATGGTACAGTTGTTACGCGTATTCACATGCATTATGGTTCGTTTATCATTATAGATAGAAGCCATCAGTTCGCACGCAGCTTCCGAGTAATACTGACCCCCACGTTTTTCCAGCTCTTTTGGCTTTTCTGCTAACTCCGGATTTTTGTAGAGCGTAAACAACCGTTTTTCCATGGCTTTCACGACTTCACCACGGGTTCCTTCGTCGCCAGCCTCATGCAGTTCCTGCTGCATAATGTCCTGACTCATATAGTAGTAACGAAGGTATGCACAAGGGATCATCCCCATATTCTCGATAAGCTCTCTTGGCCAAGCGAACTTTGGAATGTTGCTGGGGATAAGATAGTCTCTTCCATTGAGTATTTCTTGTACTACCTCGTTAAGTTTGTCCTCGCCTTTGTGTAAAATCTGGCGAGCCCAAATTAAGTGATTAAGACCAGCGACTTGCATAATAAAGTCTTGTTCATGGACGTTCAGTAGCTTTGCGATGCCTTTTTGCATGATAACCGGCACGTTACACAAACCAATTGCCTTCACGTTAGTATGCTTAAGGATGGCCTCTGTAACGATACCTGATGGGTTCGTAAAGTTTAGCAACCAAGCATCTGGACAGAGCTTTTCCATGTCTTTACAGATGTCTAATGCGATGGGGATGGTACGACATGCGTTAGCGAACCCACCTAGCCCATTTGTTTCTTGGCCAATCATGCCGTATTTGAGTGCAATACGTTCATCTCTTATACGACCTTCAAGACACCCGGCCCGGAACTGTGAACAGACAAAATCGGCATTTTCCAACGCCAGGCGGCGGTCAAAAGTGACCTGTACATCGATGCTCAGACCGGCTTTCTTGATCATACGCCGAGAGAGTTCCGCAATAATGTTGACCTTTTCTCGGCCCTCGTCGATATCGACTAGCCACAGTTCGCGAATGGGTAACTCATCCTTGCGCTTTAACAGCCCTTCAATCAACTCCGGGGTGTAGCTTGAACCACCTCCGATAACTGCAATTTTTAATTGTTTTTTCATGTCATATTCCTCGGTTGAATAAACTAAGTCAGTTTGACAGGAGATAATGTAACAAAACAAACTAAATACACGGTTCTATCTATTAAACTGTTTAATGCGTGTAGCACATTAACTGCCAACAATGTTGATATTGTTAACCATTTTTTATGCCGTGTGGTTCGATGACATATAACTGCCTGCAAAATGGAATAACAGGTTGACCGACATAGATCAACCGTGAAATAAACATACCGCTATCCTATATTTACAATATTTTCAGCGACCCTCTATTCTGTCAGTCTACAATATTATTGTTTTAGCACAACGATTGCCCACCACGGACTTATATTATTTAATGGAAAGTCGTTAAATAAACATTAAAAACGCAAAAAGACATTACATTTTATGCCGTATGATCAAACAGCATATTGTTTAATATAATAGAAAAATATCGTCATATGTAAAAAAGAAACGGCATGCTTTTTTATTGTTTAACTTAAATGATTTTATTTAAACTGGGTTTGAATACATCCATTATTAACTCAGGGATCAGCATTCCCGTCTTTTTATAAATAAACACACTTAATGGATATATGAATAAAATAACAAATGCTATTGGAATTAATAAATCGAAAGACTGCCGGATTTTATCTGGTACCTGTGGTGGTAACTTTAATCCAATTTTGTTTTTCATTAAGAAATGCATCATTTCTGGTATAACAATACCGATGACCATCGCTGTGAAAATCCCACCACCTCCCATGTTTGCCATGGATAATGCTCCGTTGGTGATTGGGGCTGATACCATCAGGAATGTTGACAATGATAAAAGACCGGCAAGAAACGGATTAATATCCCTGTAGTTCCTGGCTAAGTTATAACCTAGTCCAGTGACAATCCATAATGTCATAATTCCCATGGTGTAATAATAGGGGGCCATAATTTCATCGTGATAATTTGACGCAAAAATAGTCCAAAAATTGATGGTATGCTTTGAAAATGGGGGATTCGCAATAACAACTAAAAAAGATCCAACGATAATGAAGGGAACCGCACCAATAACGGCATTGACGTCCCTACCCGCGAGCGACTTACACTCAGCATGTTGGTATCACCCGGTGGTTGCGACCCACAGGTAAAGGGGCATGTGGCGGCTAACCTCAACGTCGGCAACGATCGCGATGCCGCCAAGGTCGCCGATCGGGTCAAACGTTATCCCGACACATTCAGGGCAGACATACTCGACGTCACCGATGTTGCGGCGATTCACGCGTTGGTCGAGCGCGTTTTCGCACAGCTAAAGCGCATCGACGTCATTACCAGCGAACCCTATTGCCGAACTATAGACCGAGCGCTTCCCACCAAGGTGTAAACAGATGCCCGGGCGTGTCCAGATCAACACTTTCGCCTATCCTGGGCGTATCAAGAAAAAATGATTTTCCCCGGCTTGCGGCAGACAGGCGTTTGTAAGGCTCGTCCCACGCATGGTTAGACATGGAGAATCTGCCAGAATGTGCCGGTAGCAATCGTTTGGCACCCAGATCCATCGTAGCCTGAACCGTTTCTTCCGGCATCATGTGGATTAAATTCCAGTGTTTGTTGTACTGTCCGTTTTCCATAATGGCCAGATCGATTTGCCCAAATCTATTCCCAATCTGGACAAAATGTGGTCCATATCCACTATCACCGCTGTAATAAATCCGGCGATTGGGGGTTTCCAGCATAATACTGGCCCAGAGCGTCTGGTTGCGTTTTAGTCCACGGCCGGAAAAATGCCGGGAGGGGAGGACATGAACCGTAAAATCAGGCCCGGCAGTCCAATGTTCGTGCCAGTCAAACTCGCGGATAATTTCCGGTGCTATTCCCCAATATTCCAGGTGAGCCCCCACGCCAAGAGGGCAAATGACAGCCTTAATTTTTGATTGCAACGCCGTCATTGTTGGATAATCCAGATGGTCCCAATGATCATGAGAAATAATCAGGTAATCGATCTCTGGCATGTCTTCGGCAGAAAAAACATAGTCACCGGAAAACGCTTTATTTAAAAAAGAAACCGGTGCGGCGTACGAACTAAAAATTGGGTCAATAAGAATACGCTGGCCGGCAAGTTGTAGGTAATAAGATGAATGACCTAACCAGAGAACCCTATCGCGATGTGGGTCCAGTGTTTTCATATCTGTTTTAACCTGGGGTAAAGTATGGGTGGGTTTGACTCTTTCCCGCCCCCCAAACATAACATCCCACAGAACCGACACCCGATCTCCCCCATCAGAAAATGTGGTGGTGGGAAGTTGATTGCGAAATTCACCATTGACATAATTTGGCGAGGCATTAATACGTTCAAGCCGGGTGCCTTCAGGAAGGCGGCCAAATGAAGGCAAAAAAGGAGAAATCAACATAGTCATATCACCTGTTATCAAAAAAATTAGCCGAATAATGCCGCAGGATAATAATCATTATTTCACTATATCTAGGGAACCTATGCCGTTTGAAAAGGGAGAGTTTTTTGTCGGACACCGTGCCTGATGGAAACAGCCAATTTTTTCTACCGTCGCCAGTAACCTCTTAAGATCACCTCGAGTTGATACTATTAAGCCTATTTTACACATCGGTTGCTCATCGTGTATTTTTATCCTATTAGAACGCTGACTCACCGTCTGTAGAGAGTAATACATGAGTTAGATTCATAATAACACGCATAAAAAGGTATCTAATTATTTCATGACAATCTGGTTACAGTATTTTATACGTTTTTATTTAAGCTTGGATGGTGCGGTGTTCAGTGCGGTGGAGGCTATGGTCGTCGAGTCTGCTACCCAGCGTAGTGACGATAAACCGGGGATTTGACGTGAGAGAGACTGATCTTATTAACTCACTGATCTTATCCAGATTTGACGCACACGCAGTGGTGAGATAAACGCTATCGGGGGGAGACATCTGCTGGGTGAGCCAGTGCAGGAATCGGTGGATCCCCGCACTGACTCATTGGCTTAGTGTGCCTGCAAAAACGCCAAAAGATCCTCGTTTAGCGGATCCTGATGCGTTACTGCAAAGCCGTGAGGGGCATTGTCATAGATCTTCAGTTCGGCATTACTGATCATTTCAGCGGCCACTTTGCCGGTGACGTCACAGGGGACTATTTGATCGTTACTGCCATGAATCACCAGCGTGGGCACATCAATCTTCAGCATATCCGCACGGAAGTCCGTTTCCGAAAAAGCTGTCACGCAATCAATAGTACTCTTCAGTGATGCCAGTAGAGCCATGTTTAATGTTTGGGTTAGTACGCCTTCAGATACGGTCTGACCGGCATTGATGCCATAAAAAGGTGAGTTGAAGTCGCTGATGAACTGGGCGCGATCCTTACGCAATCCGTCACGAATGCCTTCAAAAACGGACAAATCCACGCCATGTGGGTTTGTTTCACTCTTGCCAAACATAGGTGTGACAGCGCCTAACAGAACCAGGCCCGCGACACGCTCACTGCCATAAAGGCTGATGTAGCGGGTCACGTCACCTCCCCCCATAGAGAAACCAACCAGTGTGACATCATGTAGGTCAAGATGCGTAATAAGCTGATTTATGTCCGATGCGAAAGTGTCATAGTCATAACCCGTCCACGGCTGTTCTGAACGGCCAAACCCGCGACGGTCAAACGCAATGGCACGATAACCACGTTCGGCCAGAAAGTTTAGCTGGCTGTCCCACATATCGGCATCCAACGGCCAGCCGTGGCTGAACAGTACCGGCTTTCCTTTTCCCCAATCTTTGAAATACATCTGCGTACCGTCGTTCATTCTGATTGTGCTCATAATAAACCTCTTAGTCATTTGTTTAATAAACATAAAGACTGACGGGCCGACAACACCTGGCGCCACCAGAGAACGGATCAAGAGCCGCCATCCAAATGGTCTTTCAAAAACGCGAGAGCGGTCCGGTTCAGGCGGGTAGCCATCGGGCACCAAATACGTGGCGGTTAAGCGCTGCGTGAATTGAAACGATTATGTTTAAGGAAATTGAAAAAAACCAGTTATACGAAAGGTTAATGATACCAACAGATAATCGCTTTGCCCGGTCGCTAACCCCCCATTTAGCCCACTGTCCAGTTAGGTAGGAAGAAAAACACCGGTTCATTTAACCGCCGCCGACACCACTACGTCTTATAGGTTAGGTGACCTAACCCCTCACGCCATTGAACTTGTTGAAAACGAGAATATCGCTAATACTGATTAACAGAAAACCTAAAAAAAGAGGAAGTAGAATGAATAAGAAAATGTTGTTGTTCGCTGCAGCGTTGCTGTCTCCTCTGGTAGCGTTGGCTGCCGATCAAAATACGCAAATGAGCAATCAGGGGTCAATGTCGCCAGCAACTCAGGAGTATATGTCTGGCATGCAGAGTATGCATGACAATATGATGGCCGGAGTGATGTCATCCAACCCTGATGTCGCCTTTGCGAAAGGCATGACCGCACATCATCAAGGTGCCATTGACATGGCAAAAACGGAGCTAAAATATGGCAAAGATCCCGAAATGAGAAAACTGGCGAAAGATATCATCAAAGCTCAGCAGCCAGAGATAGACCAGATGCAAATGTGGGTGAAAAAACACGGGCAACAATAATAAGCGGCGGTAGGACTGCGTTGCCAACAGGTTTGGCTCCATATATTTATTTTAATCAAACTATAGGCTAGGTGTGCTGATGATCATCATTGGCCACCTACCTACCTCGGGTCAATTTGTCCTTTTTTGAACGCAGGTTAACACCCCCACTGACTTGTTTTTTTTGCCCATAAATAGGTCATTCTATGCTCCGAGAATAAATTGAAGTGTCAGAGACATATCGCCCAAAAAACATTTATTGCAATCACTACTGAATTAATAAATCAATTAAATCACATTAAATACTTATATAACAAATTAAGTTATAAACTAATTTATATTACGAAAATCACACTTATTTTTGAATAAATTATTTTATTGTCTACCTTGCAAATTTTTACCTAAAGTTAACATTAAGACTTTTTAAGCAACAGGCTATTAACACCAATACTTCTGCTGCTGTGATCCGTTTCAATATTTTTTTTTGATAAACAGTATATATTTCCATATATAGGTTTTGTTTGTTAAATCTGCGGGTGTCTAAAGTGAATAATAAATATTATCTACATGAATTTCTTGATGTCAAAAGACTTCAGACACTGCAGGATAATTTTAGTAAGTCAATGATGATTGCGTTGGTCGTGGTGGATGGTGATGGTGTCCCGGTCACAAAACCAAGCGGATTCTCAGACTTTTGTGCGCGATCCCGCCTCAATTCAGAGCTCGCACATCATTGTTATGAAAGTGATAATGCAGGAGGTCGTGCAGCGATGCAGGCAAGTAAGCCTGTGGTTTATCGATGCTATTGTGGTTTTGTCGAATTCGCTGTACCCATTATGATTGACAATCATTACTTGGGGGCATTTATCTCTGGTCAGGTCAAGGTAGAGAACGAAAAAGAGCTGGAAATACCCTACATACTTGATAATGAAAAAATATGGGAAGAAAACCCTTGGCTAATTGATTTACATCAAAATACCAAACGTATGCCCTATGATCGATTCGAATCTACAGCATATACATTGTTGCATGTTGCCTCTTATTTAGTTGAGCAGGCACATGCAAATAATATTCAAAGAGAACTCCACAAAAAAGATCTTGAGTTAACCGATGAACTCAGAAAACGGGTTGAAATAGAACGTTCATTACACGAAGCAGAATTAAAAGCGCTGTCATATCAGATTAACCCTCACTTCCTATTTAATGTATTAAACACTATTGGACGGCTGGCATTCTTAGAAGATGCGCAACGCACGGAAACAATGGTGCATGATTTTTCCGACATGATGCGTTATTTATTGAAGAAAAATCACAATGGCCTAATTACATTACAGAATGAGATGAATTACGTCAATAGCTATATGTCAATACAAAAAATGAGAATGAATGATAGATTTGATTATCATTGTGATATTCCAGAAAAATATTTCAACGTAGTGTGCCCATTTCTCACATTACAACCTCTCGTTGAGAATTTTTTCAACTATGTTGTTGAGCCACGCGAAACCAGTAGTCACCTTCTGATCAGAGCAACTGACGATGAACGTGACGTTATTATTGAAGTCACAGATAATGGTGATGGTATTTCCAAGCAGGATATTGAACAAATTTTGTCGGGTGACGAAAATAGGAAAAAAGGAGGAATCGGTATAAATAATATAAAAAATAGACTCCAATTATTATTTGGTGATAGTTATGGCCTGGAAATCATGAGCCCGTATAAACCCAATATGGGAACAACTATCAAACTACGATTTCCAATGCTAGAAACTGCGATAAGCTGGAGATAGATCATGTATAATATTGTTATTGTTGAAGATGAACATATTGAGTCTGAGGCTTTGCGTAGAATTATATCTAATTGCGTCGATAATTCAATTATCTATGAAGCATCCACGGGTAAAAAAGCCATTCAGCTAATTGATCAACTTAATAAGATTGATATGATCTTTGTGGATATCAATATACCCTTACCAAACGGTAGTCAGGTTATTGAATATCTAAGAACAAAAAATACCAAAACAAAAATCATCGTCACCACCGCAAACGATGATTTTGATCTTGCCCGAAATATGATTACGTTAAAGGTTGATGAATATCTTTTAAAACCCGTGAAACAAAGCATTCTTTTGGATACCATTAAGAAAACACTAGAGTACAATGAGGATGATAATACTCAGTCCAGAGAAATGAAGAAAAAAATATTCTCATTAATCGACAGGTGCGATTATCCGCAATGGCATGACTATATGTTTAACATTCTGGATGATGCAAGTCAGGAACGTCAGATTGGCCAACACAAAAAAATAACTGATTTTCTTGAAATATTCAATCAAGCTATTGCTAGCAAAGGCGATAAGTGTGCTCATTTGCATATAAAAAACGGTTTACTCATTCAGGATATCAAAATGCATGGCCTTTCGGCACATTCCTACTATCGTATGATGCTGGCGATGCTCAGCATAAGCGTTGGGGTGTTTGAACATACAGCCAAAAATTGCAGTGTTACTATGGATTTTGTTGATCGCGCTAAATTTCATATTGAAGAAAATATTCTCAAAAATCTGACACTCGATGATATTGCTGCAAAATCATTTGTCAGTCCATGTTATCTGAGCCGTGCATTTAAAAAAATCACCGGCATTGGCTTTTCGAATTACATATCCAATCGAAAAATCAGTATTGCAAAATCGCTATTGCAATTTAGTGATCTTAAGGTAAATACCATTGCTTTAGAGTTGTCTTACCAAGATGCAAACTATTTTTGTCGTATTTTCAAGAAAGAAACCGGAATGGCTCCATCCGATTATCGCAAAATGGGTTCACTAGAACACAGTTAACAGCACAACTCACTACGGCTGTTTTAATTTTGTTATAACCGCCGAAAAGAAAACAAAAAAATCCACCATGCTAGCAAGATAGTTCACTTCATAATTTAGGTTTATCACTACAATAGTAATAAACCATCCAGACACTCGGTGATGATGTGGACGATTATCTGTTTACTTCTGAATCAGTTGCTGAAGGGCATCCGGATAAAATGGCTGACCAGATTGCGGATGCTATTCTGGATGCAGTGCTATTACAGGACCCTTGGGCAAAAGTGGCATGTGAATGCATGCTTAAAACCGGCATTGCTATTGTTGCCGGCGAAATTTCCTCACAAGCTGCTGTTGATATTGAGCATATTATTCGCAGCACAATTAAAGACATTGGTTACGACCATTCCCGAACGGGTTTTGATGCGCAGACGTGTGGGGTGCTTAATCTCCTTGGCAAACAGTCTGAAGATATCGCGCGGGGCATTTGCGGAACATCCCCCCAGTTACTGGGTGCCGGTGATCAGGGTATCACCTTCGGTTATGCCTGCAGTGAAACGCCGGAATATATGCCTGCACCGTTGATGTATGCGCACCGACTGATGGAACGTCAGTCCTTATTACGCAAAACCCGGCGTTTGCCTTTCTTATTGCCCGATGCTAAAAGCCAGGTGACGCTGCGTTACCACGAAAATAACGTTCAGTGTGCCGATGTGATTGTTGTCTCCACGCAACATAGTCCTGAAATTTCCCTGGCGATGTTACGAGAAGCGGTCATTGAAGACATTATCAAACCCGTATTCCCTGCCAGTTGGCTAACACCGGATACCCAGTTTCTCATTAATCCTGCCGGGCAATTTGTGATCGGCGGGCCAGCAGGAGATTGTGGCCTGACGGGGAGAAAGATCATGGTGGATACTTATGGTGGTGCCGCCCGCCATGGTGGTGGTGCATTCTCCGGTAAGGATCCGTCAAAGGTTGACCGTTCGGCTGCCTATGCGGCGCGATACGTGGCGAAGAATATTGTCGCCGCGGGGCTAGCGACACGCTGCGAGGTGCAACTGGCATGGGCAATCGGCATTTCTCATCCGGTCTCGCTGCGAGTGAATACTTTTGGTAGCGGTAAAATGTCGTCGGCAAAACTACAACAACTGATCAATCACCATTTTGATCTCAGTGTTTTCGGCATTATTCAGATGCTGGATCTTCTGGTGCCTCGTTATCGTAAAACGGCCTGCTATGGGCATTTTGGTCGGGGGATTTTTCCCTGGGAAATGACGGATAAAGCGGCGTTATTGCGTGAAGACGCTGGTCGTTAAGGCTTTGCAAGCAAGCAGGCCCACCCATGCACAACCCGACTATCGCGCTACACATGATGAATAAATATACAGGAGAAGGTTATGTCCAGGCAAAGTTTAGGTCTGATTGAAACCGTCGGGTTGGTTGCGGCAGTGGAAGCCGCAGATGCTGCACTCAAGTCCGCCAACGTCAATCTGGTGGGTTATGAATTAGCAAAAGGCGGAGGTATGGTTACGGTCAAATTTGAGGGAGAAGTGGGCGCAATCAATGCCGCCATCTCCGCCGCCGTTAGCGCCGCCAGTAGAGTCGGGCATGTTTATGCACATAAAGTCATTGCCCGCACGGCGGAAGGTATTGAGGGAATAGTCTATTCTGCCGACACCGTAGGAATCACCGTACCCGAACAGCAAACACCAACGCCAACGCCAACGCCAACGCCAACGCCAGAACACCCTATTGGCCAAAAGATACCTGTGGCCATTATCGAAAACAACGCGCCATCATCATGTATGGATAGCAGGGAGAACATGACCCAACGCACTGATCATGCTATACAGGCAGACACCCAATCTGTTAATGAGCCCGAGCCAATAGCTAACACCTCTACAACTCAACCCACAGTCCAAGTCCCCAAGGTAGCTGAAGCCTCTACAGATCACCCTGCCGGCCAGGCGCCTACGGTAGCTGAAACACCTGCAGATCACCCTGCCGACCAGGCCCCTACGGTAGCTGAAACACCTGCAGATCACCCTGCCGACCAGGCCCCTACAGTAGCTGAAGCGCCTACAGATCACCCTGCCGCCCAGACCGACATAGTAGCCGACGTCCCGGCTGTCGCGCCTAAAAAAAGACGCAAATAAATAGCCGTTCCACCGTAACGGGTGCCGGTCACTGGCTAAACATGCCACCCATTGAATGGCATCAGACTGCTGACAAACGTGCACACGCGTTAGCGGGGGGTATGATGGGTAAGAAAAGTAAAGCGTAGCGCGCCAGGGATGGCGCGCACGAGCCTCCATGGACGGATTTACGGCGTCTTTACGATCTTGTCCATCATGCCCGCAAGCACGACGTTGTCATCAAACTCATGCCATCCATTGAATGGCATGTTTTTTTATGGCTAATGGCACAAACGAATCATACTTAACGCAAAAATCCACCACGGCAAACATAAACCGTGATGGATGATCTCGGCGATGCGTGATTAATTGCTCGGACCCGAAGAAACCACGTCTGTAGCGGACGGGTGAATAGAACGAGGCAAATGGTGATCTATGCAATAACGATAAATGGCTGCCCCAAGGATACCGCCGATAACCGGTGCCACAATCGGTACGATAAAATAGGGTATGTCCCTGCCGCCCGTCATTGCCATATCGCCCCAGCCGGCAAGATAAGTAAATAATTTCGGACCGAAATCGCGAGCAGGGTTCATGGCAAATCCCGTTAGCGGCGCGGTTGCAGCACCAATGACAGCGACCAGGATACCAATAAGCAACGGTGCCAACGGACCTTTAGGCACACCATTACCATCATCGGTCAACGCCATAATCAGTCCAACGAGTATTGATGTAATAACGATTTCCACGAATGCCGCCAAACCCACGCTGATACTCGCCGCGGGATACGTTGAAAAAATACTGGCTAAATACAGGCTCGCTTGACTGCCACGCACCATCTGATGTGCTTGTTCGTAGATATCAAACATATTGTGATAGAGCAAATAGGTCAGCGCTGCACCAAAAAACGCACCGGCCGTTTGGGCCAAAATATACGGCACAACCTTTTTTGCATTAAAATTAGCGAACATGCATAAGGCGATAGTGACCGCCGGATTAAGGTGTGCGCCGGAAATTCCCGCCGTCAAATAGACAGCCAGGGCGATCCCCAATCCCCATACCACACATATTTCCCACAAGCCGAAACTGGCGCCCGCCACCTTAGCTGCACACAAAACGCTTGTACCAAAGAACATAAATAATCCGGTGCCGAGAAATTCTGCAATGCATGGCCCTGTTACTGATTTAAGCGTGTCAGTCATAGCGTTTTCCTATACATATTGCTTACCGCTGTATGATGGACAGAAGTAAGAATTTTAAAAATGTGTAATGAAAATTACAGTTACAGAATGGCTCCGATAAATATTCTTCTCGATACAGGCATAAACGCAGTGCAGTATCAAAAATACTTACGCCTTGTGATAATTTTCATCCACCTATTTGGCAATTGAACCCTAACGATTCAATTTCATTTTTTAATGTACTCATCTTACTATCACTCATTGTCGAGGCATCACCCATTGGGTATTTACGCCCAAGGAGTTGATATTTATTTTCTCCAAAGGAATGATAAGGTAACAGATGTATTGTATTAACATTTGACATCAAACGAGCAAACTCACCTATGTTACGAATCTCTTCAGGATTATCATTCACACCAGGGATGACTGGAATGCGGACAATAACCTTAGTGATACATGAAATACGGATTAAGTTCTCGAGGATTTTACGGTTATCACCGCCCGTATTGCTCTTATGCACTGAGGGGTTAATGGCTTTAATATCTGTCAGTGCAAGATCAACATAAGGAAAAACATCTTCAATCACCTCTTTTGAAGTGAAACCCGTGGTCTCGATAGCGGTATGCCATCCTTTCTCTTTACACGCTTTCAACAATTCACGCGCGAATTCAGGCTGCGCCAAGGGTTCACCGCCAGAAAGAGTAATACCGCCACCGGAACGACGATAAAGGTTTTCCTCCTTTTGCAGTTCTCGCACCACGTCACGCACCGTCATACGTTTGCCTTTCATCTCCAACGCCTGGGTTGGACAAACGCTGATGCATTTACCACATCCTATGCAGCGTTCACGGTCAATAAAGTATGGATTATTAACCGACAGCGCGTGCTGAGGACAAATTTCCACACATTTGCCACAGTGTATACACTCATTTTTTTTGTAGATTAATTCGGGCTCGGGTCGCTGTGATTCTGGATTACTACACCATTTACAGGCCAGCGGGCAGCCTTTAAAAAAAGGAATCGTACGGATACCAGGACCATCGTGCAAAGAATAGCGCTGAATATTAAATAACACGCCTTCTGTATCATACTGGACAGTATTCATAGCATTACTCGTAATAAATGCACCAGAAAATTTTCATCATGGAAGTAGATTATCAGAAAGATATTTACGATATATATTCGTCATTCTGCGGGTATCAAAATAACGATCCCATGATGATTTTTAATCATGGGCCATGCCCTTTGGCACAGCCCATAGACGATTAATAATAATCAGAAGTGCTGTTCTGTACGGCTGATAATATCGTCCTGAACTTCTTTTGCCAATACCACCCACTGCGCGCTATAACCGGCAACACGCACCACCAGATCCTGATGCTCTTCAGGATGTTTTTGGGCTTCAATCAATATAGCGCGGTCGATAACATTAAACTGCACATGCATGCCTTTTTTATCGAAATAGCTTCTCACCAAACCGCTAAAGTTGCGCAAACCCTTTTCACCTGCCAGTGCAGAAGGCAAAAATTTCTGGTTATAGAGTGTTCCGTTAGATGCAATGAAATGGTCAAGTTTAGCCACCGAGTTTGCCGCCGCGGTTGGCCCAAGGGTATCTTTACCCTGGCGCGGTGAAACACCATCGGCCAAAGGCGCTTTGGCCAATCTGCCATCGGGAAGCGCACTCACATCTTTGCCAAACAGTACGTTTGCGGATACCGGGTAAATGCCTGCCTGGAATTGGCCCCCGCGTGGGTTGGTGTATTTTTCCACTTCCTGGCAATAGACCAGTGCACATCTACGGGCCACGAGATCGACGTCATCAATGTCGTTGCCGAAGCATGGACTGTTTCCCAGGATATGACGAATTTCTTCATAACGCGATCCATTGGCTGCCGGCGAGTGAGACGCCCCACCAGAGGAGAGTTGCCGATATACCTCAGCTTTGATGGCGGTAGCATC
This sequence comes from Acerihabitans sp. TG2, assembly GCF_035013185.1. Lineage (NCBI taxonomy): Bacteria > Pseudomonadati > Pseudomonadota > Gammaproteobacteria > Enterobacterales > Pectobacteriaceae > Acerihabitans > Acerihabitans sp. TG2. The sequence goes on along the minus strand of NZ_JAYGJO010000005.1, from coordinate 186,080 downwards.
CAATGTGCCGTGCTGGTCAATAATCCGTTTCACGACGTCATAAATATCCTTCTCACCCAACGACGATTTTTCCGCCGGTCCATGAGCAGCCCCACCCACCGGATAACCAAAGTTGGAATCCAGTGCCCCTTTCAGCTCCTGAAGGGTTAATTTACGATCTTCAAATACCTGTTTTTGCAGTGCATAAACCGAATCCCCGGTGTCTGCGATGCCAAACGCCTGCGGACCCGTGAAGTTATAAATAGCGCCGCCATCCTGCAAGGGTTTACCACGACCAATACAATCATCGACCAATGCGGAGAGAAACGGCAGCGGACAACGTTCCCCATGGGCAATATCCACACTATTGCAGGCTTCCACCAATTGGTGCACAAAGTACGCCATTTGGGTTTGAAACGCGCTATAGAAGTCATCCATGCCGGTGTACTGAGTCAATTCGCCGGTGACCGGACCGAGTTGTTTATTCCCCACCTTACCGTTGTTAAGCGTGATTTCCAGCACTTTAGCCACGTTAAAGAATGCGGCATCGTGCCAGCCTTCGGTACGATGGGGCACCTGAGGTTCAACACAGCCGATAATGCAGTAGTCGCGGGCATCATGCAAAGAGACACCGCGATTTTGCAGGGCGGGAATAATCACTTCGTCGTTGTACATTGCCGGTACGCCCAACCCCATCCGCACTAATTCACACGCGCGAAAAAGGAACGCATCCGGTGTGCCTTGCCAAACGCGAATAGAAAAGGAAGGTTGCGGCAGGCGAACATGAGCCGTTGCCTCCATGCACATAAAACTCATTTCATTAGTGGCATCAAGGCCGTCTTCCGTTTGGCCCCCTACGCACAAATTCTGGAAAACCGCATAACCCGCGAACGCCTGGGCGGAGATCTCATCGCGTGTTTTGTTGATGTCGTTGAGTTTGATCCAGCAGCAGTCCACCAGTTCCTGAGCAAACTCTTTGGTAATGGATTTATCCGCCGCATAGTAAGGGAACATATACTGATCGAAGCGTCCCGGAGAAATTGAATGTCCACTCGATTCAATTTGCAGCATGCTCTGAATAAACCAGAATGTCTGGCAGGCTTCCCAGAATGTGGTCGCGCCACATTCGGGTACCCGGGTACAGTTTTGCGCGATTTGTTCCAGCTCACGCCTGCGGGTCGGATTGGTCTCTTGTTGCGCCAGGCGCGAGGCCTCTTCGGCATAGCGATGTGCGAAGTTGATCGCAGCGTTGTAGCTTATAATTATCGCATTATAGAATTGTTCTTTCTTAATATAGCCTGGTTCATGGCGATCAAGATTTTCCAGCGCGTTGTTAACTTGATTAATAATGCCGCGGAAACCGATTTTCATGACCTTGCCATAATCTGCACAGACATGGCCTACACCACCATAGAAATAATTACCAACCGTAAATACACCATTGGCCATACTGTCTTTGGTACTTTCTGACATATACGAAGCAGCCAAAGAACTGGTGGTCTTACCCGGCCAGTATTTGAAGGCATCATGGAGATGTTGCGCTGTTTCTTTAGGAATAATGAATGGGTCGGCGACACGATCCCCCATCGTTTCAAATTCGTTTTCTACCCAGTCGTATGAAAATTCTGGGCAAATTTCGGTTGAACGAGGATTAATCGTCACCGCACCAACAATAAGTTCATCAGTACGGATGGTAATCGGTAATTCGTTGAAGATTTTCTCGACCACTTTTGCCCGACGCATAATTGCCGGCAATTCTTCCGTTTCTTTATAAGCCTCAGTAGCCAGCACTGCGCGTTCTGATTCAACATACGGCTTCGCTTGCAGAATCATATTTTTGAGTCTTACAACACGATCGGTCGGATTCGTAAAACCTTTTTCTAACATACAATAACTCCCGAAAATTAAGTTTGTTAACCTTGCGGCAGTGCAGGGTGTTTATGGATAATATTTGACATGACGCCATCGTTTTAAGAGACATCGCCCACCAGCAAGATATTTTTTGCATAGGCTAACGCTCAGAAATTAAGGTCGTCATCCTCAATAATTCGCATGGCTTCATTTACCGCAGAGACCTCACCAAAAATGGCCAGTGTTGTAATATGCTGAGGGCAAGTACCAAAAATTTCTGAAACCACCACGTTAGCACTTTTATTGGCCAGATCTCCGTAGAAATACAAGTCGGGAATCGGCAGCATAATGAGGCCTATGGCATCAATACTAATCAGGTCAAGCCGCGAACGAGACTCCCCCGACATCCGACGTTTTAACATTGCCAGAATGTCCGGTGTCGGTGCGTTTATGATGCGTTTTTTCATCTTGGTCTTACCCATCAGACATGATTAACGAATATTCAGCGCTTCAACCATCACACAGCGGCGGTTCCTGGCGAATGCTCGCGCGGTAGTCAGTCCCTCCCCGGTGGGTCCGGCAATGGTAAAGGTGGTATGCCCCTCACCGCCGACCCCGATCCCGGCATAAGAGGGACCATTTTTAACAAAAATAGTGGTCTGGATCTGCCGGGCCATTTTGGTGAGTTTCTCGACGTTGGTCGAATGCATCATGGCAGTATGCCGATTGCCGTTTTCAACTTTTACCGCCAGTTCAATGGCCTCATCCACATTATCGACTCGCACCACAGGTAATATCGGCATCATCAACTCATGTATCACAAAAGGATGCGTTTTCTCCGTTTCAATTAATATCACCTTAATATCTTCTGGTGCCGAAATACCTAATTTTTGCAAAATATAGCGTGCGTCTTTACCCACAAATCTCGTATTAGGTCCAGTGCCTTTTTCATTCATCACCAGCGATTGCAATTGCTTAATAAGATTATTATCGCTCAGCAAATAAGCTCCGCTTTTCTTCATACAGTGAATCAAATAATCTGCAATTTGATTCACTACAATGACCTCTTTTTCTGCAATGCAAGGCAGATTATTATCAAAACTGCAGCCATTGATAATATCCCGAGCGGCTTTTTCGATATCAGCAGTTTCATCTACAATGGCTGGCGGGTTGCCGGCACCGGCGCCAATGGCTTTTTTACCGGATGACATGACCATTTTCACAATTGCCGGGCCGCCCGTGACGACCAACATATTGATCCGTGGATCGTGAATCATCACATTGGTATTTTCAATGGAGGGTTCAAATACGGTAACAACCATATTGGCTGGCGCCCCCAGCTGATTCAGTTTGGTATTGATCAGTGCAACAACATATAAAGACACTTTTTTTGAGCGCGGGTGTGGGCTAAATACAACTGTATTTCCCGCCGCCAGCATGCCAATGCTGTTGTTGATGATCGTTTCAGTCGGATTGGTGGTCGGCGTGATTGAACCTATCACGCCATAGGCAGAATATTCCGTTAATGTTAAACCACCGTCCCCGCTGCAGGCGCTGGTGATCAGGTCTTCCGGACCGGGGGTTTTCAGGGCGGCAATGCGGTTTTTAATCAGCTTATCTTCGTAATTTCCCATGCCGGTTTCTTCAACCGTCATATGGGAAATTTTTTGCAGAATATCGTCCTGAAGAAAAACCTCACGAATACCGTTAATGAAAGTCGTGCGATCCTGCATAGAACAATGGCGATACTGGACCTGCGCGATTAACGCCGCAGAAATAGCTTCGTCCATCGTGGCGAACGCACCTTCCCCCGTCGAACACTGCGTTGCCCCGCATGAGGCATTGCTGCGCTGCGCCAGCACCTTCGCCACGATATCGTCCAGACGATCGCGCTCTGCTGTGGGCTCGGCTGTCCCTGGAGAGACCAACGCCCGCTGTGCCAGCGCCTGAACCACGATATCGTCCAGACGATCCAATCCCATAGCCTGGCTGGAGCAAGGCGCTGGGTCAATCGCGACGGTTGGCGCGATGGTTGTGTATTTACTCAGAATGTTTGAGACCGCCTGAGCTATTTCAATATCATTCATCTTTAAGTTCCTTACCTCACATCGCTTCGCTCGCATTGCCGCCCAAATGGTTTAGATATAGGGGGTTGTGGTGGATTTGATTTCCGCCGGGTCTAACGTGGCAAGCAATTGCAGACCGATTTCACGCGCGGCGATCACGGCCTGGCGAACCGCACCGGAATCCCCTGCGAAGGTAAAGATCACTTCGTTGGAGAAACTGGTGCCTTTTGCCGGGCTAGCGTAGCCGATGGGCTCAATAACCGCAGATTTTGCCGCCGCATCAGCAATAACAATGCCAATGGCCGCAGGCGATGCGCAGGTCAAACCGAACGATTTACCCACCGGTGCACCAAACGCCTTGTTTAATGCATAGCTGGCGCGGGCTGTGTATTGAAACTCGAGGTGACCCGCCGGCGAACCGTAAACATCCCCCATGGTGCGTTCGATTTCGGACAGCGCCACTTCGATGGCACGTCGTACGTCGGAAACATCTTCGGCCCCGAAGATAATTAGGCAACCATGTCCACCACCGCCTTCAGTGTCGCGAGCCAGTTCAATCGACAAGATTTCACTATTGGTGGCTTTAATGGCTTCGTCGGCAGCAAAAATATGCGGTCCGGCACCAGTACGCGCACCAAGAATACCGATTGAGCGATATTTCTTATCGATATTCATGATCTCATGTAGCTGATTATCGACATTGGCAATCACCAAACCAATGGTATGGCCCAGTGCGGTACCCACAAATTCAGTCAAACCACATCCAGCAAAGGACGCGGCAGAGTGCTTTGCCGCGCCCCCAGTCTGTTTATTCATTACTTCAGATATAATCTGCTCAACAAGATTATCTCTCATGGTCAGTATCCCCAGTGGTAGTGATTAACCAAGCGCCTTCGGCAGAATTTTTTCCACTTCAATATGCGGGCGAGGAATAACGTGCACAGAGACCAGTTCACCGATTTTACTGGCGGCGGCGGAGCCGGCGTCGGTGGCGGCTTTAACCGCGCCAACATCGCCACGTACCATCACCGTCACCAGCCCGGAGCCGATTTTTTCATAACCAACCAGTGTGACATTGGCTGATTTCACCATGGTGTCTGCAGCTTCAATTGCGGATACCAGACCTTTAGTTTCAACCATTCCTAATGCTTCTTGTTGCATAACTACCTCGATAATTGCGATAGAAAGACAGTGTGCACAAAGGCATCGCAAATACCCGATATACCCGTGTGCGTAATATACTCAGTAATACGATGTTAGAGATATTGCGGCAAAATGTTTTGCCCGCTAGCGAGACTTTCTTGTTATCCCGTTGGGTTGCGGGACAATAAAATCCACCCACAGTTAAAATCTTTCATAAGGGGGAAGTGTTTATTTCACGAATGAAATAAACACAGCAACATCAATACAGTCATTAATGAAATATGTTATTCATCTCTCATTTTTGATCAAAAAAAATAAAGTCTATATTGACGTAGCCAGTTAAATGACGTTTGAAATTACCGCCGCATCCAGAGCGATCATTTTTTCTTCATTGGTAGGAATGACAGCGACAATCGGCGTATCCGGTAGAGAAATAATGCCGCTACGCCCACCACTGATTTGTTCATTCATTGCCCGATCGAGCCGCAGACCAAGAACAGCCAGATGTTTCACGGTTAACTCACGAATCAACGCCGAGTTTTCACCAATGCCACCGGTGAAAATCAACGCATCAAACCGTTTGAGCGACGCGAGATGCGCCGCAATATGGCGTGCCAGCCGATGTACCATGACATCAATCGCCAGCATCGCGCGCGGGTTGCCTTTGCTTCTCGCTTCCTGCAACGTGCGACAATCACTGGAAATACCGGAAAGTCCGAACAAACCTGACTGATTGTTCATTATTTTATATAACGACTCGATAGACTGATGACTGCATCTGGCAATATGGGCCAACACGCCAACATCCAGATCGCCGCAACGCGTTCCCATCACTAACCCTTCCAACGGCGTCATGCCCATTGACGTGTCAACACTTTGCCCATTTTTGACCGCACAGACCGACGAACCATTGCCCAGGTGCGCAATCACAATGCCATGATCGTCGGGGTCGAGGTTGAATGCACAGACCGCCTCGGATGCGATATAACGGTGAGAAGTGCCGTGAAATCCGTAGCGCCGCACCTGGTATTGTTCCTGATATTCAAATGGGATGGCATAGGTATAGGCTTCAGGGGGCAGCGTTTGATGGAACGCGGTATCAAACACAGCCACCTGCGGCAACGTGGGCAAAAGCGCGATAGCCGCCTCGATGCCAATGATATTTGCTGGGTTATGGAGCGGTGCCAATGTCGACAGCGCCTTGATTTTTTCAATCACATCAGCGCAAAGAAGGACCGAGTGCTTAAATTCATTACCGCCATGAGCAACTCTGTGGCCAATGGCGCAAACGGATTTAAGCAGCTGTTGATCCGATAATTTTTCAAACAATACATGCAACGCGCTATGATGATTAGCCTCTTGGATCGCCACAGTCGACGTATTACCTGCACGGTCTTTAAATGTCATTGTGGCATTATCCAGCCCCAACCTTTCTGCCAGTCCAGATAATATTGGTGCTTCTTCCGTCAGCGGCATAGCCGAAAACTTCAATGATGAAGAACCACAATTAATAACCAATACCAGTGATGTTAAGGACATGATGACCCCTGCCAGTAAAAACCAACCCATAAATAAGAAAACAATTATCTTGCTGCTGTCAGTGGATAATATGCAGCATTGAAACGCTCAAGCACATGTTGGGCAATCATCAGATCCTGTTCCGCAGTGCCGCCGCTAATGCCAATGGCACCCAACAGGCGACCCATCGACCAGCAGGGAATACCCCCAGCGATACAGCAGATACCGCCTTCATGTTGTAAGCCGAAGAGTTCAGCGCCTGGCTGCACCAAGGCAGAAAGTTTATGTGTGGGCATGTTTAACGCCACGGCGGTATAGGCTTTCTGATAAGCCAGGGTATGGCTTATCAAAAGTGCGTTATCCATACTGAAATAATAGCGCTGGAGCCCACAGGCATCGACCAGACTAAATACCACTGGAATGCCGCAGGCATCCGCTTCTTGCTGAGCGAGCAGCGCCAGGTGGGCCGCATCCTGTAAACTCAACGCAATAGACCGTTCCGGTGCCTGCTTTGAAATGGCGTCATTAATCCAGCGTTCAATGGGTGGATCCTGAGAATAGACAGGCATTGACATAGGTATTGCTCCCGAAGATGTGACGCCGCAGTGCCGCAGCGTTATTTGCTGTTAAGCTCCAGAGAATCCACAATGCCGACCACGGCGGCATCAATCACCGAATGCTCTTTGTTATTACTCATCCGCGCAGAGCTTCCCGTGGTGACGATGACAATTTCGCCGTTTCCTGCGCCGACAATATCCACCGCCACTTGGGTATGGCCTGTCGGTATATAATGCTCATCAAGATGGACGACAATTAATAATTTTGAACCGTTTAACGACGCATGTTTGGTGGTTGAAACCAACGCGCCGGTGACTTTTGCCAAGTACATATTCCCTCCTTACTGGCCCTGAATAACGGTGATTTTCCTGTGACTGATTTCATCACGGGCGGCAGGTGTGATCAGTGTCTTGCTATCGACGCAAAGATGTTCATTTGTCGGGTGAAGCCGGATGTCGCGCAGTGTAATGAGTCGTTTGGGGGCGTGGGGAACCTTGTTGTGCACTGCGTCGACCGCCAGTTGGCGGGCACCTGTGGGTGTTGCATCAGACCGCGCAGAGCACATCATTTTGTTACCTGAAAAGACGATACCGTACTGCTCAAGCGTCTGAACGTATGATGACAATCGTGATAGTAGCGGTTGAGGCAAAACAGCGTTTTTTGGCCCGGCCAGGCATTCGCTATTTAGGGTGGCAATGATCTGCTTTTGCTGGCTAAACGCATGAAATACCCATTCGCTGGCAATATTGTCTCTGATACCAAGCGCAATTTTACTCATGCTATTCGTGGACAGTGCCGGCAAAAAAAGGCTTTCGTAATCGTCATCAAAAACAACATCATGTCGTGGTTGTTCATCGAAGACCACACCGGAACATCGCTGACCAATCGCCTGGATATAGGACATTTTCAGCGCCGAAAGGCTGGCACTCTGTGAGAAGGTCACCCACAACTGATACCCGGCTCGACCTAACGCAACCAGACAGTTTACTGTCTCAGTCAACGCGCTAATATCATTACCGGTAATGACCACACGCATCTTTTTGCTCCCCGAGTCAACGTCGCATTTTTTCTGCGCGAGGAGTTCAGCGATGAAGGTATCAAGCAACTGAGACAATGTCTGGCTGTACATATTTTCCCTTCTGTCAACGTGCGTTCATTGCAATGCCTAACGGCGTAACCAGTAACGGCTCCACGGAGGGAACAACCTGTTTCCCGGTTTCCTTACTGAAAACCGTGGCAAATTCGGTGAAACTGCTCGCACCACCCACCAAATAAACCGATTCCACGGATTGCGACGCCAGCCAGTGAGACGTCAGGCTCGCCATTTTCTCGACCACCGGACGAACTCGCGCAAAAACCGCAGATTCCTGGGAGGGATCTTTTTTCATCTCTTCCGCGTCCTCATATGACATGCCGAGCGCGCCGGCAAGCACTAGCGTCATATGCGTACCACCGGTGGGCTCATCGGCGGAAAAAATCACTTCCCCGTCCTGTAAAATGCTCATGCCGGTCGTTCCCCCGCCGACATCCACTACGGCACCATTGCGAATATTGAGCGCACTGGCTGCAGCGACGGGCTCATCAAGCACCTGACCCACGGTGAATCCTGCGGCCTCAACAACATTGACAATCACCTTGATATTGCCGGCAGAAATGCCCGGCGGAATGGCCGTGGCTGCCATGGACAAGGGTTGGCCAAGTCTCTCTTCCAGCGTCAGCTTGAGGCGGGTGAGCACTCGGCTGGCCGTCAGGTAATCCACCACCACACCATCCTTAACCACGGTCGAGGCACAAGTGATGCCGGCCACGGGAACATTATTTTCATCCACCACCACTACGGCGATATTCGCGGTACCTAAATCCACGCCCACCTTTAGCACACCCGTGTGCGCCCGGCATTCACCGGTACGGATAAGCGTTGCCAGCTCGCGTAGCCGCTGGAATTCGGCACTTTCAGCCATAATTGATATCCTATATTGCCCGGCAAACCCGATCGCCGTTGTGCAGGCCTAGTCCATTGGCTTCTTCCACGTCAATGTGCAGTTCCAATATGGCATCAGTACTCACGCGGACCACCACATGGCGCAACACGCCTGCGCGTTGGCCTTCGGTATGGACATCGATTTCCATTCCATCCTGCAACTGGTATTTCTCCGCATCTTGCGGTGAGATATGAATGTGACGCCAGGCGACGATCATGCCGTTGGGTTTGACGACACGCCCTTTGGGACCGATGATTTCTACCCCCGCAGAGCCCTGGGTGTCGCCAGACATTCTGACGGGAACGTTAACCCCAAGCGAAAAGCTGTCGGCCACAGAAATCTCTATCTGTGTTGCGCGACGCAGCGGACCCAGTATGCGCACGTTGGCGATTTCCCCTTTTTTTCCTCGTAGCGTCACCGTCTCCTCGGCGGCAAATTGACCGGGCTGCTTCACCGCTTTCATCCGTGTCAGCGTCGAGCCGTAGCCAAATAGCACATCCATATCTTCCCGGCACAAGTGAACATGGCGGTTCGATACCCCAACGGGGATGTCGAGTTCACTCGCCGTGTTGATCTGCAGCGGTTGTGCATTTTGCCCCGCAGCCAGTTCCTCAAGAATTTGTCTGGTGATCCATGCGGCTTGTTGTTGGGTGTGATCCATAAAATAAATGACCTGATATATACGTTGTACGTTGATACAATCGCTGACTATTTCGTTTCAAGATAGGCGCTAAAGAGAATGGTTTTTTGTACTTCAGCAGGATTTTTTTTACCGGTTGAAGATAAAAGAACAATCTCGTCCAGACTAGCCAGCAATAAGGGTTATTAATTTATCAATATCCTGCTCCGTTGGCCGACGCGGATTGGATCCCGTACAGCCATCCGCCAGCACAGCATTAATCAACGGCTGGCGTAATTTTTCTAGCGCAGTAATATCCGTACCTAACGTTTTTAAGGTCGAGGGGATACCAAAAAACGCATTTAATTTACGGATACTTGCCGCCAGTTGTTTAATACTCTGACGTGGACAATCCTGCTTAATTCCCACAATGTTGGCACATTGTGCATATCGGTTAATGGTGTGTTCCGCCGCGTTCTCACTATTAAATTCAATGAGCAATGGCAACAGCATGGCATTGATTTTACCATGAGGAATATGCAGCATTCCGCCAATGGCATGCGCCATGCCATGTACCAGACCGAGTCCGGCGGAGTTAAAGGCCATTCCTGCCATACAAGATGCGTTATGCATACGGGTACGTGCTTGAATATCTTTTTCATCGTTAAAGACCCGAGGCAGATTTTGCCAGGTCAGGGCAATGGCTTTTTCCGCCAGCGCATCACTAAAATCATTAGCACCTTTAGAAACAATGGCTTCTATGGCATGGGTCAAAACGTCCATGCCAGTATCGACCGCCACCTGACGCGGCACTGTCAGCACCAAATAAGGATCAAGAATCGCGCTATCCGGCACTAATTCTGCTGCGATTAAGGGGTACTTTCGGCCATTTTTTGGGTCGGAAATAATGGCGTATGAGGTCACTTCCGAACCCGAACCACTGGTGGTTGGAATCGCAATCAGTTCAATCGTATGGTCCTGATAGTAATCTTCAAGAGTCACCTTGATCCCTTTAGCGGCATCGAGGGACGAACCGCCGCCCAACGCAATAATGACATCGGGTTTAAACGGTTTAAATCGTGAAGCGCCGGCTTGCAAAATATCAACATCAGGATCAGGTTTGACCTCGCCAAAAATGCATACTGACGCTTGCGGCATAAAGTTGACCAGATATTGTGTTTTACCTGACGTCACCATAAAGTCATCAGTGACAATGCCAACTTTTTTATTTTTCAGTGTGCTTAATGAAGTAATAGAATCTTCACCAAAGTAAATTTTTGGACAGGAAAAGAAATAGCTACCCATTATTGCAACTACCTTTATTAAGTTACCAGCACGGTAAACATGAAATCAAAATGCATGTTGTTAACCTAACATGGGGAAGCGTTAATGAGGCCTAGAATGCTTGCGCATATAAAGGATTATTTTGCCTTGTTGTTTTTTGGGGAGTCAAAAAAATCCTGAATGTTCTCTATCACTGTCGCCATCGTTTTAATGCTTAAACAGGTACTTCGCCTGACACGCCGCCATGAGGACGCACCAGGTTCTCCCCCTGGTCCATCCTCCCCAGATTTATGCCGCAGGGATGAGGCGAAATTTTTATCACAGATTACACTGCATCCACCCCTGCCATAATGAGGCTCCTGCCCCGTGTAAGGAGAACCATGAAACGCCTGACACTGCCGTTGTTATTGTTCGTTTCACCTGCCGTACAGGCCAACTGGTCGCTGCAAGGTTTTGCCGATTTTTCCGAGCCGTCGAGCGGAATACTGACCAGCAGCGCCACGTTGCCCAAAGGCCAGCGCACACTGGAACTTCATCAGGATAACCAATGCTGGCAACCGGCTGACGAGGTAAAGCTTAACGTCATGCTGTCGTTGCGCCCCTGCGAAAACCAAGCTCCGGTTAACTGGCGTCAGTTTCGCGCAGGGGATTATCAGGTACGAATCGACACCCGCAGCGGAACGCCGACCTTGCTGCTAAGCCTGAAAACGCAGCAAAAAGCCGTCGCCGCAGCGTCGCAAACCTGCCCACGCTGGAATGGCAAACCGCTTTCGATAGATGTCACCGGGACCTTTGCTGAGGGTGAAAAAGTCCGCGACTTTTATTCCGGCCTGACCGCCCGGGTAACCAAGGGGCATGTCATGATGATGCCCGATCCTGCCAGTGGCGGTTTACTGTTACTGGAGTCTGCCGATCATAACATCCCCGCCACCTTTAACTGGCAAAACGCCACGGTGTATTTTGTGTTAACCGATCGCTTCGAGAACGGTGATCCTGCCAACGATCACCGTTATGGCCGTCACAGCGATGGGTTGCAGGAAATCGGTACTTTCCACGGTGGCGACCTGGTCGGGCTGACGAAGAAGTTGGATTATCTGCAACAGCTGGGCGTCAACGCGCTGTGGATCAGCTCGCCGCTAGAGCAGATCCACGGCTGGGTCGGCGGCGGTACTCAGGGTGATTTTCCACATTATGCTTATCACGGCTATTACACGCTCGATTGGACAAAACTCGATGCCAATATGGGCACCGAAGAGGAGTTACACACACTGGTCAGTGAGGCGCACAGGCGAGGGATCCGCATTGTGTTTGACGTCGTGCTCAATCACAGCGGCTACGCTACGCTTGCCGATATGCAGACTTTCCATTTCGGATCGTTCTATCTCAAAGGCGATGAAATCGAAAAAACCCTTGGTAAGCACTGGACCGACTGGAAACCGGGTCCTGGTCAGAACTGGCACAGTTTTAATGATTATATTAATTTCGCAGACAACGACGGCTGGAACACGTGGTGGGGTAAAAAATGGATCCGCACCGACATCGGCGATTATGACTCACCCGGTTATGATGACCTGACCATGTCGTTGGCCTTCCTGCCCGACATCAAAACCGAATCGACACAAGCCAGTGGTTTGCCGGTCTTTTACCGACATAAACCTGACACGGCCGCCAAGGCGATCCCCGGTGCAACACCGCGTGAATATCTGGTGACCTGGCTCAGTCAGTGGGTGCGGGATTACGGCATTGATGGTTTCCGTGTGGATACCGCCAAGCACGTTGATAAACCGACGCTGGCGCTGCTAAAAATACGCGCTGTCGACGCGTTGAAACAATGGAAGGCAGCGAATCCTTCGCAGGCGCTGGATAATGCACCGTTCTGGATGACCGGCGAAGCCTGGGGTCACGGTGTGATGAAAAGCGATTATTACCAGAATGGTTTCGACGCGATGATCAACTTTGATTTCCAGGATCAGGCCGCCGCCGCACTGGGCTGTTTTGCCAATATCGACGCAACTTATCAGCAAATGGCGCAAAAAATGCAGGATTTCAACGTGCTGAGCTATCTCTCTTCGCACGATACACGCTTGTTTTTCGACGCTGATGCCAAAGGCGCACTGCCGTTGCAACAACGTGCGGCAGATGTGTTATTGCTGGCACCCGGTACGGTGCAGATTTACTACGGCGATGAAAGCGGACGCCCGTTTGGCCCGACAGGCTCGGATCCTTTACAAGGCACCCGCTCCGACATGAACTGGAATGAGCTGACCGGTACGAAACACACTTTGCTGGCGCACTGGCAAAAACTGGGAAAATTCAGGGAACAACATGTTGCCGTGGGTGCAGGCATCCAGACGACCCGGCATACACCGGAGTATTACGCATTTAGCCGTCAGAAAGGTGACGATAAAGTGATGGTAGTCTGGGCAGGGAATCTGTTGCATCAGGTGTTGCGCTGATGTTCCTTGGTCCTCGTTGGCATAAAAACGTTGTGCACTAACGTGCATGCGCGTGAGTCATTGGTTGGGGTGGTCCAGACCACAAGTGCCTCACTTTGCTTAATTGCGTCAAGATTGACATTGCGCCATATCCACCGTCAAAATCGAGTCAACAGCATGGATTTTGCTGTGTGGTTGTTAGTGTTATATCGCCCACCCTATGCTCACCAAACGATGTCAATATCGAACGATGAACGCAATATCGGAGGAAATATGTCAATGTCGTTAAAGAGTCACTTTGATATGTTTGCCAAATATAACCAATGGGCAAATGAACGCCTATATAGCGCTGCCAGCACGCTACGCGACCAAGACTATCGCATGGACTGTGGGGCGTTTTTCAAGTCGATTCACGGAACATTAAATCATTTACTGGTGACCGACCGAATTTGGCTGCAAAGTTTGGCTCAGAAACCACACCGGCTCGCGGCCCGGAAATCTGGCCAACATGTCGTGATACAAGGATCGTTTATTCAGAATGTTTCCCAGCCAGCATTATCATTGGGTTTCTCAGCTGGCTTGTTGGCAAGACTTTGCGATACTTTTGCCGTGTTTGGCTTAACCGTCTCTGGTCTCTCTGCCGGTTCATGCAATTTAAACACCTGAAGCGTTTCAAGCAGCAGACGAACCTGTTCCATCAGTGAACCGCTGGCCGCTGAGGACTCTTCCACCAGCGAGGCATTCTGCTGCGTGGCTGCATCCATCTGCGACACCGCCAGATTGACCTGATCGATTCCGCAAGACTGCTCCTGTGATGCCGCCGAGATTTCCGCCACGGTGTCAGTGACGTGCTTCACTGACGAAACGATTTCATGCATGGTGACACCGGCACGCTCAACCTGTTCGGCACCTATGTTGACCTTGGCGGTGGAGTTTTCTATGAGCAATTTTATCTCTTTGGCAGCAGAGGCGGTGCGTTGAGCCAGCGAGCGGACTTCGCTGGCTACCACGGCGAAACCTTTCCCTTGTTCTCCTGCACGTGCAGCTTCCACCGCTGCATTTAACGCCAGTATATTGGTTTGGAAAGCGATGCCGTCGATTACCGATATAATCTCGGAAATTTTGCTGGAACTGGAAGAAATCTCATTCATTGTCAGGACGACGTCTGACACCACCTTGCGACCGGACTCGGCCATTTGCGAAGCATTGGCGGCAAGTTGGCTGGTTTGACGCGCATTGTCGGCGTTTTGCTTGACGGTGGAGGCGAGTTCATCCATCGAGGAGGCGGTTTCTTCAAGTGAAGATGCCTGTGCTTCAGTGCGAGAAGAGAGATCGGTGTTACCTGCCGCAATTTCCCTAGAACCAATATTTATCTCTTCAACGCCAAAGCGAACTTGCCTGACAAGACGCATTAAGCTTTGCTGCATGCCACTGATAGCAGAGAGCAATTTACCCATTTCGCTTTTGCTTGATACCCGTATGTCGGCGGTTAAATCGCCTTTTGCCACCGCATTGAGTTGCTCGATCGCATAGTTCAGCGGTCGCAGTATGGTGTTTCGCAATACGTACAACACGGTAATGGTGATCGCAAGGGTGATGATCAATACCATGGCCATGGTCCACATCAACTGCCGGTATTCGCTGTTTCGCTGCTCAGTCAGCGTGTTTACCGTTTCACGGGTGTTTTTCTGATACTTCTCCAGCGATTTAGAAAATCGTCCCCCCGCTTGGTCGATATCCTTTATATTAATATCGTAGTAGCCTTTCACATCCCCAACCTGCAACAGTTGCTGCGCTTGGTTGATAAGCTGGCTCAATGCACTCGCCGAGTCCACCAGTTCAGTCTTTATGTCTTCGTCGCTACTGAGCATGACGGGAAGGTCTTTGAATCGTTGGATATTGGCAAGCATGCGCTGGTGGGTCGTCTCGATATTTTTGAAAATCCAGGGATCGACTTTGCCATTTTTCAATAAGCTGGCATAGACCAGGGCAAAACCTGCACGGGTACGTGCAGAATCTTTATACACATCATTGATCAGGATCACCCGGCTATCCGCCTGGTGAACGAACTCAGTGGTGTCGTTTGAGCGAGTGAGGGTGAATAAACCTGCGCAGGAAATCGCCAAAATCATCAGCACAAAAATGGAAATTGCGCCGGTCAACGCAAGTCGAACTGAAATATTCTTCATCAATAAATACCTTCCATAGCGTGAACAGCACATTCAGGAACGAGAGTCATTTAGCATTCTACTCAGTCAACTCAACTTCCTGTCACTGCCGGGTTTTTCTGATTCTTGGCACCTTAATTCACAATATAACGACATAAAATCAGAAAACTTTAGTTTTTGATGTCATGCGCAAATGCCGCCATCACACTGGGGTATATCTAGGTGGGCTTTTTAGAAACAGGGATCGGCAATATTCGGATGAAAAAAATACATTTTAGCGACAGTCAGATCATGGCCAGGTTGAAACACGCCGAAGCAAGCACACAGGTTTCTGAGCGTTGCGGGGATCAGAATATGGCGATGGTTTTAATCGGAAAGAATGTGTCTTGGATGTTGGTTTTTATCTAACGCAGAATGGGTGATAGGTTCCTTTGGTCAGTGGATAAGATGGCGAGGAAAATCCTTATGTATCCGTTGTGACAATGCGCCGTAATATCTAAGGGGTAAATTGCAAAAATGAAGCATTACACAGGAGATAATGTTGCTTTATATTTATCCGATAAAATCTCACATTGGGACAGGTGGTATAATTAAAATGCAAATTGGCGCATTAGGTTCATGATTTCGCTTAATACGTCCGTTAAAAACAGCTTAATTACCTGAGAAAAAATGCGATTATTTTCTCAAGAAACAATGAGGAAATAATCATCACGATCAATCCGTTTGTGCATATATCGATATGTAATATTAGTCACAATGATATAAATAATTTTGCATAACAGTGTTCCACTTGCGAGCATGGCATCCCACCAGTCGCTGATCTCGCATGATGACAAGTGAAGCATCAATGTGCAAAGCTATTTATTTTCGCAAATATAATATTGGATAATTAAATAACCTAATAATAAGACTATCATTAAATAAAAAATCTGGAAAATTACCTTACAAATAAAGAAATTAACAATAATTCAATTGGTTATTGCGGCATAACTTCACCCTTCACCCTTCACCCTTCACCCTTCACCCTTCACCCTTCACCCTTCATGCTAGAATAGTACCCACTTACAGTGCAATGCTTATCCGGCGAGGATCAATTTATTATCTCAATGTGCCTAACGACAAAAAAAAGACTCTTTCCCATTATATGAATAACGTGGGGTATATATTTTTCATTCACATTCAGCATTGCTTAATTTTAGTTAATGGATATTATGTCTCAATAAGAATCTCATTACTCTTACCCGTAATGCGCTCATCTTAATTAAACCCCGTTTGTGGCTTTGCAGGAAGCAATGCTTTTATTTCTGCTTGTCGCAATATATCTCCGCTAAATACAAGCAGGAAAACTAATAATGTCCAATAGTTTCCAGAATGAAATCCCGAAAGCGCGCGTTAATATCAAACTTGACTTACATACCGGCGGCGCGCAGAAAACCGTTGAATTACCATTAAAACTCATGGTAATGGGTGATTACAGTAACGGTCAGGAACATCGCCCGTTATCTGAACGCGAAAAAGTGAACATCAACAAAAATAACTTTAATAGCGTACTCGCCGAATTCAACCCCGCGTTAAACCTGATCGTGGAAAACACCCTGGCAGGCGATAAGAGCGAAGAAAACATCAAGCTGAACTTCAAACACATGAAAGATTTCGAGCCTGAGCAGGTCGTGCGTCAGATCCCACAACTGCGCGCCATGCTGGCGATGCGTAATCTGCTGCGTGATCTCAAGTCAAACCTGTTAGACAACGCGACCTTTCGCAAAGAACTCGAAACCATCCTCAAAGATGACGATTTGAGCAATGACCTACGTACTGAACTGGCCGCGCTGGCACCGAAAGACGCTTAACCTCCCCCTGAACCGGATTAACCAGAGACTATGCTCATGTCTGTTAACACAGAGAATACTCAAGAAAGCCGCACAACCGTGCTGGAACACACCAACACAGCAAGCGTTTACGCCTCGCTGTTTGAAAAAATCAATCTGACACCGGTGTCATCATTGGGCGACGTCAACGTCTTCCAGGATAATCAGGCGATGTCTGAGGTGACCACTGATGAGCGTGTTACCGCTGCCGTTCAGGTGTTTTTGCAACGTCTGAAACAGTCTGGACAGAAAGTGCAGCGTCTGGATAAAACGCTGCTCGACAGCCATATCGCCACCCTTGACGAGCAAATCAGCCGTCAGTTGGACGTGGTGATGCATCATCCGGAATTCCAGCGCGTGGAGTCCGGCTGGCGTGGCTTGAAATTCCTGGTAGACCGTAGCGATTTCCGCCAAAACGTCAAAATCGAACTGCTGGACGTGGCCAAAGATGACCTGCGTCAGGACTTCGACGATTGCCCTGAAATCATCCAGAGCGGCCTGTACCGCCATACCTACATTCAGGAATATGACACGCCGGGCGGCGAGCCAATTGGCTCTGTCATCGCCAACTACGAATTCGACGCTAGCCCGCAGGATATTGCGCTACTGCGTAATATCGCTAAAGTCTCTGCTGCCGCACACATGCCGTTCGTTGGCGCCGTCGGCCCGGCATTCTTCCTGAAAGATTCGATGGAAGACGTCGCGGCGATCAAAGACATCGGCAACTACTTTGACCGTGCGGAATACATCAAGTGGAAAGCTTTCCGGGATTCTGATGATGCCCGCTACATTGGCCTGACCATGCCGCGGGTGCTCGGTCGTCTGCCCTACGGCCCGGACACCATACCGGTTCGCAGCTTCAACTACGTCGAAGAAGTGAAAGGCCCGGATCACGAGAAATATCTGTGGACCAACGCCGCATTCGCGTTTGCGGCCAACATGGTGAAAAGTTTCATCAAAAACGGCTGGTGTGTACAAATTCGTGGCCCGCAGGCTGGCGGCGCAGTGACCGACTTGCCGATCCACCGCTACGATCTGGGTACTGGCAATCAGGTCAAAATCCCGTCTGAGGTGATGATCCCTGAAACCCGCGAGTTCGAGTTCGCCAATCTGGGTTTTATCCCGCTGTCTTATTACAAAAACCGCGACTACTCCTGTTTCTTCTCCGCAAACTCCGCGCAGAAACCGGCGCTGTATGACAGTGCCGACGCCACCGCTAACAGCCGCATTAACTCGCGCTTGCCATACATTTTCCTGCTGTCGCGTATCGCGCATTATCTGAAGCTTATTCAACGCGAAAACATCGGTACCACTAAAGATCGCCGCTTGTTGGAGCTGGAGCTCAACACCTGGACTCGCACGCTGGTCACTAAAATGACCGATCCAGGCGACGATCTGCAGGCTTCCCACCCGCTTCGGGACGCGAAAGTGACCGTGGAAGATATCGAGGACAACCCGGGGTTCTTCCGCGTGAAACTCTACGCCGTGCCACACTTCCAGGTGGAAGGGATGGACGTGAACCTGTCATTGGTTTCTCAGATGCCAAAGGCTAAGGCATAAGCGGTCATACCATGAAAATTTATCGTCCGTTGTGGAACGAAGGGGCATTGTTATGCCCTCAACAGTTCCAGCAACAGTCAGAGTGGGAGTCATTCAGGAGCGCAGGGGTGTCGGCACTGAGCTCCCCCTTCCCATGGGGGGTGGAAAAGGTCGAGTTTGACGACGGTTTACTGTCTTGCGGACAGATACAGGTTCGGCACCTTCGGCTCTGGCTGGCTGACGGCACATTGGTTGACACACTCAACAGCGATTTGCCGCCGGAACCACGCGAACTGGAACCGGGGCTCCTCGTCGGTCAGGATGCCGTGACGGTAGTGCTCGCACTGCCGTTGATGCAATCGGGCATCGTCAATGTTCAGCAGGAAAACGCAGTGTCTGAACGCCCATTACGCTACCGTGAGCAATGGGTCACCGTTGCTGATGACTTTGGCCACGAAGACGAATCGATGGCCGTGGCTTACTTCAATCTGGCGATACGTTTTCAGCATGAAAAAAACGAATCGTGGAAGACCTGCGCAGTGGCCCGGTTGGTGCGTGACGGACAGGGTGGATGGCGCCAGGATCCGGCATTTATTCCGCCGATGGCGTTATTTTCCGCCAGCCCGGTACTGCATGAACGCCTGGTCTTGCTGAACCGCCAGCTGCGCTCCCGCCGTCAGCGCCTGATGTCAATGCGCCGCGAGAGTAACGAACGGCTGGCCGACTTCGCCGTGGCGGATGTTTCCCTGTTCTGGCTGCTTAATGCCCTCAACTCCCACGCCCGGGTGTTGACGGAATTCGAGCGTTTTCCTGCCCGCCATCCTGAACAGGTATGGGTCGAGCTGGCACGTCTGGCGGGCAGCATGCTGACCTTCTCGCTTGACAGCGATCTTGATGCCATTCCCGGCTATGACCATGCGCAGCCGGCGAATACCTTTGTGCCACTGTTTGATCTTATTACCGGCTTATTGGAAGCCAGCCTGCCATCACGGGTGATTGCACTGGAAATGTCACGCCCTGATGAACAAACCTGGAAGGCCTCCCTGCACGATGTGCGTTTGCGTGAGGAAGCCGATCTGTACCTCTCGGTGCGCTCTGATATTCCTGCCTGGCAGATTGCCGAGCGATTCCCAACGCTGTGCAAGGCGGGTTCACCCGATGACGTGAATGAAATCTACAGCGTCGCGCTAAAAGGCATCACGCTTATTGCCGTGGACCGAGTCCCTGCCGCACTACCGGTGCGTTTAGAGAACCAGTACTTTGCGTTGGATATGGAAAGTGCGGCGGCCCGCGACATGTTGGATCAGGGGGTGTGTATGTTCTACGTTCCTTCACTTCTGGGGACACTGGAACTTGAGTTATTTGCGGTGTTGCGCTCATGAGAGAAGACATCGACATTGACCAATTGATGGCGGAAACCTGGCTGACGGTCACCATGCTGCGCCACGGTGCCAGTACGTCCGATGGTAAGGCGCTCTATCATCAGTGCCAACAACAGGTTGAAAACGTGCGCGCCGCACTGGAAAAAGCGGGTTATGACGACGATAGCATAAAGCACATTTCTTATGCCCAGTGCGCCCTGCTTGATGAAACCGTGATGAGCCGTAAAACCACGCTAGCCAACGAGGGCGAGGACGGCAATACCGACGATGGCCAGCGGGCCTGGCGCGCGGTACCGCTTCAGGCGCGTTTTTTCGGTTCTCTGCAGGCCGGTGAAGCGATCTGGGATCGGATTGCAGAAGTACTGCGTCAGCCTGCGCCTGTCGCGGCCGTGTTGACGTGTTATCACCGGGTGCTCTCATTAGGCTTTCAGGGTTTGTACAGCGTGAAAGCAATGAACCAGACCCAGCGAGATGAGACGTTAAAAGCCCTCAACGCGCGGGTTTGCCCGCCTGATGCCGGTTTATCCCTGATCATTCACCGCACCGGTCGGCGCCGTTACAGTCTGTTACGCTCGGTATGGTTGTGGACAGCCTTTGCGGTCATGTTCACCGGGGCCGTCTGGTGGGGAGGGTATCACTGGTTGCAGCTATTACTGTCGGCTCAGCTGCCGGAGTTACCCCATTAATGCCTAACGCAGCCATTGTATCCAGGGTGTTTTACACCATTATCGGTACCGCAGCGTGGTTAGGGTTGCTGTGGTACTTCTTTCCGCTCCCGATGTGGGCCAAAGGGCTGTTCACACTGGTGATTGTCATGCTGGCCTGCTGGCAACTGTGGCGGCGCGGTTGCCGACATCCTGACACCGCAGGTCGGGGTGACACCGCAGACTTGCCGTTATTGGCAACGCAGGGTCCGGTGGTGCTGGTGTGTGGTGAGGGGCTGGATGCGTTATTTGCCGAGCAATCGTTTGAACAACCACCCGAACGACAGTCCGCACAACACTCGGCACAACACTCAGCACAACACGCTGAACAACACGCTGAACAACAGTCCGAAAAACAGTCCGAAAAACAGCTCAGAAAAACCGCGCAAGGTTGCTGGCTGCGCGTCGGTGATGTCAGCGCGCTTTGCGATGTGGTGCGCGATATCCAGGCGCAACAGCCCCGTCAACTGGGGCAACTGTCCATCATGTACGTTTGTGTGGTGGATCAGCATCAAAATGAGGCGGTTCTGCGGGCGACGCTCAAAGCACTGAGCCAACAGATCAGACAACTGCATTTGCTGACCGGTTGGCGATTCCCGGTGGTTCTCAACTGTCAGTTTTCCGGCCCTGAGATACCGTGGATTATTGTTCGTGGCGAACAGGCCGTCGTTTGTCCGGTCAATGACGACCCCATACCCCTGCGGCAATGGCAAACCGCCGGTCACCACATCACACTGCTGCCCGTCTTGAGTCAGGCGTTCACCTTTATCCGTGAGATCCTGCTCGATGAGCTGGCGCGCGCCGATCGGTTTTACCCGGCGCTATACCCGTTTGCGATTGCACTGCGCACCGGTTACCCGGCAAAGGAAAACCGTTCGTTTTGGGCGCACGGGTTGCATCGCCGCACCTGTCTTCAGTTTCCGCCAAGACTAGAGCGTGCGGCAGCGGCCGATGAGTTTCCTCAAGCGTTGCTGGCACTGCTGTCGCCTTATGCGTTGCCGGTACAGGGTGGACAAGCCTCTCGTCGCATGGTGTGTCTGCTGATGTGTTGTGCCTTGAGTGCAATAGGGTTCTCTATTGCCAATAACCGCAATCTTATCGAGCAGATAGGGCGTGATTTACAACGCTGGCATGCCATCCCCATGAGCCACTATGCGCCCAAAGCCCAGTCACTGGCTGTCCTGCAACAAGATGCGCTATTGCTCGAACGCTGGCAGCGCCAGGGTGAGCCTCTGAAATACAGTCTGGGATTATATCCGGGACAGCATCTGTGGCTGGCGCTGCAACAGGCGATGGATACCTACATTCCACCACCGCATGCGCCAACACGGGTGGAAAAACACACGCCTAACACCGTACGTCTCGACGCGCTGTCGCTGTTTGACACGGGCAAGCACCAGCTCAAACCGGGCAACACCAAAATGCTGGTCAACGCGCTTATCGGCATCAACGCCAAGCCCGGCTGGCTGATTGTGGTCGCCGGACATACCGACATTACCGGTGATGCCCGCGCTAACCAGGTGCTGTCACTCAAACGCGCCGAAGCACTACGTGACTGGATGCTCGCCACCAGCGACGTTTCACCCACCTGCTTCGCGGTTCAGGGCTACGGTGCAACGCGCCCCATCGCGACCAACGACACGGCAAAAGGCCGTGCGGCTAACCGCCGTGTCGATATTAGTCTGGTACCGCAGGTTGATGCCTGCCAAGTACCGATACCCCAATACGCATCAAATGATTGATGCGTGATTAACCTAGAAATGGAGATTTACCCGTGGCAATTCCTGTTTATTTGTGGCTGAAAGACGACGGCGGTGCGGACATCAAAGGTGCCGTAGACGTTAAAGATCGTGAAGGCAGCATCGAAGTGGTGGCACAGGAGCACAAGCTGTACATCCCAACCGATAACAATACCGGCAAGCTGACCGGGACACGGATCCATACCCCGTTCCTGTTCACTAAGGAAATCGATGCGTCCAGCCCGTACCTGTACAAGGCGGTGACCACCGGTCAGACCCTGAAATCCGCTGAGTTTAAATGGTATCGCATCAACGACGCCGGTCAGGAAGTGGAATATTTCAATACCAAGCTTGAGAACGTGAAGTTGGTGAAAGTCACCCAGAAAATGCACGACGTCAAAGACGCCGCGTTCGAGAAACATAACCACCTCGAATCCGTTGAGCTGCGTTACGAAAAAATCACCTGGACCTACAAAGACGGCAACATCGTTCATTCTGATTCCTGGAGCGAACGGACCACCGCCTAACACCCCACAGCAGACGGTTCGCCGTCTGCTGTTTTTGTCGTTGGCAAAACGGCGGGTTTCGGCCGTTTCGCCAACAGCAAAACAATGTGAACATCGACCTTATGGGCCTGGTTTCCTGCAAAGGAAAGGCTAGGGGCGGTAGCGTACCTATAACAAGGAGCACAGCAGCATGGAACATCAATCAGCCGTATTACTACGTCGCTTAAACCCGTATTGCGCCAAGGCGTTGGCCGCGGCTGCCACGCTGTGCCAAACCCGAGCCCATAGTGAGGTCACCCTTGAACACTGGTTGCTGAAATTACTCGAGCTGGGCGAAGGCGATATCACCGTATTGGCCCGTCGCTACGAATGGGACATGGACAGCCTGTGGCAAAGCCTGTTGTCGCATCTCGACGCCCTGCCTCGCTCGGTGCAGAACCGCCCGCAATTGGCTGATGCGTTACAGGCACTGATCAAAGCGGCCTGGTTTGCCGCGTCATTGCAAGACGATAACCAAACTATCCGCAGCGTGCATCTGCTAGAGGCGCTGATAACTCAGCCGCACCTGTTGCACTGCGAAGGTGCCTGGCCGCTGTTCAGCCTGAGCACCACGCAGATCTGCCGTCTCAAACCGCTGCTGGATGCACAATCCGATGAATGTCCTGAACGGCAACAACAAGCCCGTCTGAGCATGCCGGTGTGCCCGCTCGATGACACCACGCCAACCACCAACGCGGACAGCCTTTCAGGTCAGGGGTTACGCGAAGCCTTACAGGCCGCGCTGGATAAATTCACGCTGGATATCACCGCCAAAACCAAAGCCGGACAGATTGATCCGATCTTTGGCCGCGACACGGAGATCCGCCAGATGATCGACATCCTGTCGCGCCGCCGTAAAAACAACCCGATCCTGGTCGGCGAACCGGGTGTCGGTAAAACCGCGCTGGTGGAAGGTCTGGCGCTGCGTATCGCTGAAGGTAACGTACCCGACAGCCTAAAAAGCGTCAGCCTGCGCACGCTCGATCTCGGTCTGTTGCAGGCCGGTGCCGGGGTCAAAGGCGAGTTCGAACAACGGCTGAAAAACGTCATCGACGCGGTTCAGCAGTCGCCGACGCCGGTGCTGCTGTTTATTGATGAAGCCCACACCCTCATCGGCGCAGGCAATCAGGCCGGTGGCGCAGATGCCGCCAACCTGCTCAAACCGGCGCTGGCACGCGGCGAACTGCGCACCATTGCCGCCACCACCTGGTCTGAGTACAAACAGTATTTCGAGCGTGATGCCGCACTTGAGCGCCGCTTCCAAATGGTCAAAGTCGACGAGCCGGATGATGCCAACGCCAGCCTGATGTTACGTGGTTTAAAAGGCCGCTACGCCCAGCACCACGGTGTACACATTGTGGATGCGGCGATCACCGCCGCCGTTACCCTCTCCCGCCGCTTCCTCACCGGCCGCCAACTGCCGGACAAAGCCGTCGATCTGCTTGATACCGCCGGTGCGCGGGTGCGCATGAGCATCGACACCCTACCGCCAGCGTTGATGGATATTCATGCTGAACTCGCCGCGCTGGCCATGGAGCAACAGGCCATCGAGCAAGATCAGCGGTTGTTAACCAACGTCAGTGCCGGTCGTTTGCCTGCGATCAACACCCGTCGCGCGGCACTCACCCTCTGCCAGCAAAAACTTGAACAGCAATATACCGCAGAAAAACAGCTGACCGAGGGGATCATCGCTGCCCGTCAGGAACTCGCCGACCCGGCACGTCTGGCCGAATTGCAGGCAGAATTAAGTCACGTTCAGGGTAACGCGCCGCTGCTGTCGCTGGATGTGGATGCACGCACGGTGGCTAGCGTTATCGCCGACTGGACCGGCGTGCCGCTGAGCAGTCTGCTAAAAGACGAACAGACTGACCTGTTGTTGCTGGAAAACCACCTCGCGAGCCGCATTGTCGGGCAGGACACCGCGCTACGCGACATGGCACAACGCCTGCGGGCCGCCAAAACCGGACTCACCGACGAAAACCGCCCGCTGGGGGTATTCCTGCTGGTCGGCCCGAGCGGCGTGGGTAAAACCGAGACCGCACTGTCGCTGGCCGATACCCTGTTCGGCGGCGAGAAATCGCTCATCACCATCAACATGTCCGAATATCAGGAAGCGCATACCGTTTCTCAGCTCAAAGGCTCGCCGCCGGGTTACGTCGGTTACGGTCAGGGCGGTATTCTGACCGAAGCCGTGCGCCAACGGCCGTACAGCGTGGTATTGCTCGATGAAGTTGAGAAAGCCCACCCCGACGTGGTCAACCTGTTTTATCAGGTGTTTGACCGCGGCATCATGCGTGACGGCGAAGGGCGTGAAATTGATTTTCGTCACACCGTCATCCTGATGACCGCCAACCTGGGCAGCGATCATCTGCTGCAATTACTGCATGAACAGCCGCACGCGTCCAACCGCGAGATGCACGAACTGCTGCGCCCTATGCTGCGCGACCACTTCCAGCCCGCACTGCTGGCCCGTTTTCAGACGCTGATCTACCGCCCGCTGGACGCCGCCGCGCTGCGCACCATCGTTGCAATGAAACTGGCTAAGGTCGCCACACGCCTGAAACAACATTACGGCCTGCAATGCACCCTCGAAGACCGCCTGTACGACATGCTCGTCGCTGCCTGCCTGTTGCCCGACACTGGCGCACGCAACATCGACAGTCTGCTCAACCAGCAGATTTTGCCGGTACTGAGCCAGCAACTATTACGTCGGATGAGTGCGCAACAACCAACCACCGCGCTGACGCTGGGCTGGGATGATGAGCAAGGTATCACGCTGGTTTTTGATGAAACCACCCAGGAGAGCAACCATGAATGACTCGGTCGCGAATAACCCGGCCGGGCAGCGAATAGCGTCTCTTGGGCAGTCCCGTTATCACCTGGAGGTGCACGATTGTCCGCACTTTCTGGATGTGCTGAGTTTCCAGGCGACAGAGTCGTTGAGCCATCCTTGGTATTATACTATCTGCGTCACCTGTGCCACTGCGGACATCGCCTGCGACATATTGTTATTAAAACCGGCATCCTTCACCATGCAAACGCCGGTGTTTACCGGCGCGCCGGCGCTGCCGGTGCGTAGTATTTATGGTGTGGTACAGTCTTTTCGCCACCTCGCCACCTCAGCGGAAGAAACCCGCTATGCATTGACCCTGGTACCGCGCATCGCCCGCTTACAACACACCAAAAATAACCAGATTTACCTTAACCAGTCGGTGACAGAGGTGGTGGAGCAGGTACTGCGCAAGCACGACTTTGAAGGCCCGGACTTTGAATTTCGTCTGTCCCAGGCCTACCCGGCGCGAGAACTCATTACCCAGTGGCGGGAAACCGATCTTGAATTTGTCCAGCGACTGTTGGCCGAAGTCGGTATTTTCTGGCGTTTTGCCATGGACGACCGCCTTGGCCAGGACTTGGTGATATTCCAGGACACCCAGGCACACTACCAGTTCGGCGTAACACTGCCGTTACATAACCCGGCGGGAATGAGCGACAGCGGTCAGGACAGTGTCTGGGATATCCGAACCGCTTACCATGTGGTGAGCGAGCGCGTAACCACCCGTGATTATCACTATCGTCAGGCTTTGACGCCGCAGGACAGCACCGAAAGCATCAACAGCCGGGAAAACCTCACCACCGGCGAGGTCTACCACTATGCGCAGCCGTTTCACAACGCAGGCGAGGCTCAACAGCCCGAAACCGGGGCATTTTATGCCCGAATTCATCACGAATACCTTCTGAACCGCCAACTGACGGCCAGTGGACGCTCGACCAGCCCGCTGCTGTCCCCCGGCCAGGTACTGGAAACCCCGGATTCCTTACCACATGACCTGAAAGACGGCATCGTTATCACCACGGTACGCAGCCGCGGTTCACGTAGCAGCAGTTTCCAGCTCGAATTTGACGGCATCCCTTACAGTGAAAGCATCTGCTATCGCCCGGCACGCCTAAACCGCCCGCTGATCGCCGGCACCCTGCCCGCCCGGGTGCAAAGTGAAGAGAAAGACGATACCTACGCCTGGCTTGACGACCAGGGGCGCTATCGGGTGAAACTGGACCTCGATCGTAACAATACCGAACCGGGATATGCCTACCTGTGGTTACGAATGGCCAAGCCGTATGCCGGGGATACCTATGGCTGGCATGCGCCGTTGCTTGACGGTACGGAAGTTTCCATCGCGTTTGACAGCGGTGACCCGGACCGGCCCTATATTGCCTATGCCCAGCACGACAGTGAACATGCCGACCCCGTCACCCGCGATAACCACACCCGCAATATCTGGCGTACCCCGGCAAATAACAAACTGCGCATGGAGGATAAGCGACAGGAAGAGCATATCAAGCTCGCCACGGAATTCGGCAAGAGCCAACTGAATCTGGGCCACCTGGTCAATGCACAACGTGAACCACGTGGTGCGGGTTTTGAACTGCGAACGGACGAATTCGGTGCGGTACGTGCAGCCAAGGGCCTGTTCCTGACAGCGGATAAACAGCTAAAAGCCCAGGGGCCGGTGCTGGAAATGACCCCCGCCATTAACCAGATTAACCAGGCCAACAGCCAGATGCAGGCGCTACATTCGGCGGCCAAACAGGCTGGGGCACTGGCGTGCGACCTTCAGGCCCAGATAAACCTGGTAAACAACCGCCTGTCCGATTTGCAATCAGCCGTGGTGCTGGCCAGCGCCCCGCTGGGCATCGCCGCCACCTCTGGCGAACATCTGCAACTGACCAGCGTGGGCAACACCATGGTTAACGCCGGCCAGCACCTCAGTCTGGGCGCGATGAAAACGCTCTCGGTGACGGTAGAACGGGCGCTGGGCCTGTTTGTACAAAAAGCGGGTGCAAAACTGGTGGCCAATCAGGGCGATGTAGAGATCCTGGCACAACACAACACCCTGGCACTGTTGGCCAAACAACAGCTCACCATCACCAGCCGCGAAGATGAGATTATCATCAGCACGCCAAAAACCCTGACGCTCAATGGCGGCGGTTCGTACCTGAAACTCAGTGCGGCTGGGATTGAGCATGGCTCGGTGGGAGATTTTATCATCAAAGTCCCGTGCTATCAGGTGCCGATGAGTGGTGGGTCGCTGGATACCAAAGAACCGGTCGCCGCCACGACCTCCGTTGAAACCCTACCCCCTGTAACGAATGGCAATATTTCACGCTAAGGACAGCTGACATGAAAATCTGTTTCCCAATACGTAAACGCGATGGACGCGAGTACCGCACACTAGACGAGGTGATGGCGCTGATAGGTCGTGAACCCCACGGCAGCTGGTTAGCAGGCACTAACTATTTATGGCACGGTGGTATTCACCTCAGTAACCTATCCGCTCCCGGTTCGGTACTGGCGCCAGACTCTGCAGCAACTGCGGTGCCCCTGCAGTGCATGGTTAACGGCGAGGTGGTGGCCTGGCGCCTGAACAACGATTACCTGACCGCAAATTACAACGGCAAGACCCTGCGCTATTCCAGCACAATGATACTGGTGAAATCGCTCTGCCAGCCAGACCCGCAAAAAAACAACAGCTGGCTAGAGTTTTATACGCTGTACCTGGGGCTCGCACCATTGTCTGACTTTGTAAAAAGAAAATACATGAAGGCCAAAACCGGTCTGCTTAAGCACCCTGCCGGCGCGTTTGAAAGCAGCCACTGCGCCGACCCGGTGCCGACCATTTCGCCGGGAAAAGGGCAACTGAGTAAAGGCACGCGGATCATCATTTTGCGAACGGCGATGTTCCTTAATCACGGTAAACCGCAGACTTTTGGACTGGCGAAAACCCTGAATGCCCACGGCGAGGAAACGGGAGAACCGTTCTGGGTGACCATAATGCCGGAGTTTATGGAGCCAGATGGAGAACAGTACGCACAACTCCCGGTATGGATGCAACGGGCCGAGGCTCAGGGGATCTATAATTCGCTAGTCAAACCATCAGCCAAGCTGGAGATCGAGGCCGGTGATGCCATTGGTTTCCTGGGTGAAGATATTGCGCCTGCGGGCAAAAGCAAAGTGGATAGCTGCCACTATGTGCATATTGAGGTTCTCAGCACCGACCCGCGAATGCCACATTTTCTGAATAATCCGGGCCAGGTGGCCTGCGGACAACAATACATTCGGGTACCCCCAGATAAACCACTGTATCAAAAAATCGGAGACGGGAAAAATAGCACCTTTACGTTAATGTCGCACCGGGTCGAAAAGGATGGCGGCATCATCCTGCCGCGCGAGAAATGCCACCCGTTTAAAGACCAAAACGGTGCAACCTGGTTCGAAATCAGCCCCTATAGCTGGATGGCACAAGGTGATGTAAAGGAACTGCATCAGTACGACCTGAAAGAATTGGGATTCACTGCGCTGAATCAGAGCCCGTCACTGGATATATCAGAGTCCTTGCGGGAAAACTGGGTGCAAGGCGCATTTAACACGTTCGCAGCCAACGTGATCCCGGACCGGGGCATAGGGCAACAACAGCTCGCCACCTTTTATAAAAACCTGGTCAAACACATCACTGCGGGACGTGGCGATAGCATTTCAGTCGAACAGCTGTATAGCGCCATACATCACCCGACAATGGGGATCAGAGATATCGCTGCCCACCTGATAGTAAAACACGACAATGAATGGAGCGCTGGTAGCCACCATCCGCGCTGGAAAGCGTTTTTCGAGGATTATGACCCACTTCGTATCGCTTATGCCAAAAAATGGCTGGACGATATGCAATGGATGAACCAGGTGGAGTCGTTTAAAAATGGTGATCCGGTATGGCATTTTCATCCGGTTATGTTTTTGGGGGCAATAAATACATCAGATGAGGTCATTAATATTGATGCCTTCCTAAAAAAATATGAGCAAGAACATACAAACTTTGCCCCTGGCACCCGTAAATTATCGCAAAACTGTAAAAATAATATTAAAAAGTTGCTGAACAATCTCAACGATTTTTACTATAGGTCTACCGAGTTTAAACCGAATTTATATAAAATTGCTTATATGCTAGCTACTGCAAGGCATGAAACTTATCATTATACGTCTAGTGAATTTTTTAGTGAAAAACCAGAAATAGGCGATAAAAACTATTTTAATATGTACGACCCTATTTTGGCTGACACACCTAAAAAAAGAAAAAACGCCATAAATTATGGCAATACGGCTCAAGGGGATGGATTTAAATATAGAGGCCGTGGTTGTGTTCACCTTACATGGAAAAATAATTATAAAAAGGCCAGCGATAAATTTGGTATTAATTTTGTCGAGAAACCCGAGTTAGCTGGTGATTTGACACATTCCGTACCCATTATGGTATGGGGAATGGAAAATGGGATTTTTACCGGAAAATCTTTGAAGGATTACATCAATGAATCAAAGGTTGATTATACTACAGCACGTTACATTATAAACGGTAAAGATAATTCCGCGCTGATTGCATCTTATGCAACTAAGCTTCAAGCGATTCTTGAGGAAACGTCAACTATAACCAAGGCATTCTAATATGAAAAAATTTAATCAATTGATACTTATTTCGTCAATGTTAGCTATACATAGTAATTGCCATGCCGGTGGTGATAAAACATACTCTTATGATAAAGAAAAAAAACAAATCACTGTTGTCTCCGCAGAAGGAAAAGCAACGTTATCTTATAACGAAAGGAATGAAGGTAATTCATGGTATTATTTTGACTTTTTTGGTGGAAGCCCAGCAATTGTTCACCAAAACAATTCTCTTGATTCATACACCACCTACTCTATATTGAATTATAAAAATAATAATTTTTTTGTTAATTGCATGTATGCTGAGCTTAAAAGCAATAAAAATGGAGTTTATTATAATGAGGGCCGCTGTGGACTTAACAAGATAATCGACCCAGGCGTTGATTTAACGGACATAAAATTTGATGAAGTTGTAATAAGTAGAATAGACAACAACAATGAACTTGACACATTAGATTTTATCAATGGAAAAAATAAAAAACTGCCCATCATGCTATATAGAAGTCACGATCACTACATATATCAAACGTATAAAACTAAACACGATTTTTTGGATGGAAAACATATAATACTATCGTGTAAAGATAAAACTGGTAGGTGTGAAAGTTATGATGAAAAAACGTGGGTTGTGATACTCAATAAACAACCTCTTGAAGTAGAGTTTAAGAAGCTAAATAAACTAAATGACGAAATATTTTTGAATAACGCCACCCCAATAAAAATATACAACATAAAAAACCAACCATTCCCTCCTTTTCAGGTCATCTCAGATAAAGCCTATTTTTATGACGACTCGTTTAATAAGTTGAAATCCTATCTTATTAAAAAAGATAAGATCACTTTATTATATAAAAATGAAACAGAAAAATGGTGCCGTATTCGATATTTTAATGAAAAAAACCAAAAAATGGATGGAAAAATGAAATGCACTGATTTATTATTGTAAAGCAAGTAAGAAAAGTGCATTTAAAAATAATACTGTAGATAAAATAATTAGCATTAGAGTAAGACTGATAATTAACAAGTAATTATCCAGATGAAATGATAACTGCCATCATGTGCATATTGAGGTTCTCAGCACCGACCCGCGAATGCCACATTTTCTGAATAATCCGGGCCAGGTGACCAGCGGACAACAATACATCAGGTACCCCCAGATAAACCACTGTATCAAAAAATCGGAGACGGGGAAAATAGCACCTTTACGTTAATGTCGCACCGGGCCGAAAAGGATGGCGGCATCATCCTGCCGCGCGAGGAATGCCACTCGATTAAAGACCAAAACGGTGCAACCTGGTTCGAAATCAGCCTCTATAGATGGATGGCACGAGGTGATGTAAAGGAACTGCATCAGTACGACCTGAAAGAATTGGGATTCACTGCGCTGGATCAATGCGCGCCACTGGATATATCAGAGTCCTTGCGGGAAAACTGGGTGCAAGGCGCATTTAACACGTTCGCAGCCAACGTGATCCCAGACCGGGGCATAGGGCAACAACAGCTCGCCACCTTTTATAAAAACCTGGTCAAACACATCACTGCGGGACGTGGCGATAGCATTTCAGTCGAACAGCTGTATAGCGCCATACATCACCCGACGATGGGGATCAGAGATATCGCTGCCCACCTGATAGTAAAACACGACAATGAATGGAGCGCTGGTAGCCACCATCCGCGCTGGAAAGCGTTTTTCGAGGATTATGACCAACTGCGTATCGCTTATGCCAAAAAATGGCTGGACGATATGCAATGGATGAACCAGGTGGAGTCGTTTAAAAATGGTGATCCAGTATGGCATTTTCATCCGGTGGTTTTCTGCTCAGCGTTAAAAGACTGTGACCAATACGAAATCACTGTTGAAATGATTGAGGCATTGTTAGGTCACAAAAACCCATGGTTTACTGGAAAAAATGGGGGAAAACTATTTGCAAAAAAATTCCAAGAAAACTACCAAAATGTATTTGAATTTGATAAGAAAAAATTTGTTTATATGCTTAAAGAGATAATGATTAAATATGGAATCGTTGGTCCTTATCATAAAGCACATTTTCTGTCTCAGTGTTTGCATGAATCAGCCCACCTTGATACAACTATAGAATTCGGCTCTGGGGAAAACTATGATCCTGGACGACATTCCGACGCATTAAAATATGAAAATACAGTGGTTGGTGACAGCCCAAAATATAGGGGAAGGGGACTTATTCAGTTAACATGGAAGAAAAATTATAGACTGTTTTCCCAGTATTCTGGAGCAAGGTTTGTTACGGAACCAGACCATGTCGCAGCAAGCATGGAAAACACCATTAAAGCATCCGCTTGGTTTTGGAGATATAATGGTGGAATCTTCAAGAAATTTAATGCTAATGGAGATATAAATGTATTGATCGATAATGACAAAAATAATGTCCGCTTAATAACTAAAACAGTGAATGGCGGTAACAATGGATTAGCGGAAAGACAGTAATACTTCGATGCCATCAAAAAAGTTTGGAGTTTACAATGACATTAATTAAAAAATTATACCTATTGATTGCCATATATTTTTTAATTATAGCAAACACATATAGCCATGAATTTTCTAGTAGTCCGATAATTCTTGAGGGGTATATAATTCCCGCAGAAATACTAAAAATAGTTAATCAAGAATATGAAAATTTATCAATAATTAACTATCAAGGAATAAAATATTTAGCTGCAACAACTGGACACGAAATTAATAAGTGCTCAGTTTTATTTGAAATAAAAGGACGTTCAATAAACCCTAATCCAACAATAGGGTTAAAAGAACAAATCTGCAATATCTCAATCCATGATGATAAAATCGTCAGTTCTTGGCGTGACTCTGGAAAATGGAATGATGACGTTTATAAAGTAAACTCAAATGGTAAATGGGAATTACTATTCAGAGACTCATGTATTGGTTGTAATCAAGTTAAAAGAACTTATTTTGCCAATGGCAAAATAACCGACAGTGTCTTAATGACAACGGGTGATGACTTTTCCGAAAGGAACAATTTAGTTGGGCAAGTGACAGTCGACAAAACGAGATTATTTAAAACAGATAGCATTGATACGAGGCTGAAATCTTATTTAATAAAGGGTGATGTTTTCACGCTAATTGACATGTCAAATAATGGCGACTTTTACAAAATAAGATACAAGACAGCCTCTGGGAAAAATATTATTTCGTGGATCAAATCCGATGATTTTTCTTTTCAGTAATTGGTGAGATTTAATGGCGATGAGTATTATTAATAATAAAAAAATTGTCATTGTTATTTTTATATTTGTACCGTTTTATTCAGCATCGAATGGTGATAATAAATACAGTGGCACATACAGCAAGTGCATTTCAGATATTTCAAACCATCCAGTGGCTACAAATTATATTAATTCCGAGTTAATTAAGCAAGATAAAATTATAAATGAGATTTTTCAAAAAATAAAGGTATAACTTCAACCGAGGATGGAAAAATTATAGATCTTAATTCCTATATAGAAGATCAGAAGAAAGAGATTATTAATAAGTGTTCATTGTGGATTAAATCCGGAGGACAAAATGGTATTCTTCTAGAGAACCAATGTATATTAGATGAAATTATTTCAATAAAAGTATTTTTGAATAACTTTGTCAGTTCGATAGAGGGTTAAAATAACATCAATGAATGGATATTCTTGTGATCCTTTTTTCTGCTTGCGCCATGTGCCGGGCATCGCGCGTAGCGTTTTGACGGTGGTGGTTGGAGGAATTAGAGGAAGAGTATTTGCAAGTTATTCACAATGTGTCGAACCCTGACTATTTGCACTTATGCAGATAAACTCATTAGTATCATGAAAAAACAGGGATTGTTATGACTAGATTGTTATTATTATTTATTTTATTCTTTTTGTCTATTTCTCTTTATGCAAAAGAAGAATGTGATGAAATAAATGCTAAATCTGAGTCTAGCCAATCGTATGTTGATGGCGAGCAATCAGGGTATATTGTATCTGGTAGCGGACGGTTGTATTTTTACGATGCCCCTGATGAGAAGTGCATAAATAAAAAAATATTTTTAATAAAAGGAGATTTAGTTAATGTCTATGCCGAATTTAATGGTTTTTCTTCGGTGATGTACTTTAAAAAAAATGGTGAAACAGTAGAGGGGTGGCTCAAGTCACAAATATTATTGCCGACAGGAACCGGAATTGGTCCTAAAAAATAATATTTACGGGGCTTGCCCCATATTCAGTAGTGCGAGTATTTTTACTGGAGTTTATAAAAAATATTGAGTTTATATTATTTAAAAGTCCGATATTTTATTTGTACAGTGACTCAAAGTTTTTTTTTATCGTTCCTTCTTGGCATTTTGTTTTTTCTCTCTGGATGCCGTTTTTTTGTACGTAAATCCCAGAGAATATTTTTTCTGATGCTACATTAATTTCACTTAGTGCAGTGACGATGTACTCATGCTCGTCTTTATCGAAACTAATAGTATTATATATGTATGGCCCCGATTTATTAGCCATAATGATACCATCCGAGAACATACCTGGAATATCAGACCTGTATAGATCTTTTTCTATTTCGACATCCTTATTCTGATCTTTTCCGTACGAATAGAATATTCTATCGCCGATTCTGGATATCTTTATTGTTTTATTTCTTACAGTATCGCATTTAAATACCAAAATTTCCTTAGCTGCAACTGTTGCTGTGAGTGAAGAAAAAAATATAGCAATCAATGTGTTGAGTGATATCCCTAATCAGTTCCGGTCAATGAAGAGGCTTTGGATTGATAAGGGACTTGATGGGTTAATAACTCGAAGAGAAGATGAAGCTAAATTATTTGAGGAAGGGTTGTCTCAATGAAAAAAATAATACTATTATCTTTAATTGGTTTTTCTACTTTTGCTTATGAAAATTGCATAAGTGAAAATACTGCCGCGTTGGAAAAATGTTCTCATGATAACTATAAATCGGAGGATATGATTCTTAATTATGTGTATAACAAAATTGTTACATCATTCCCTGAAATAAAAACTGAAGTCAATCGCTCCCAGAAGCTATGGCTTAAAGCCAGAGATGAAATTTGCTCATATACTCCTGATGATGGTGCTGAGTATAAAATAAACCAAAATGCTTGTATGTATCAGCAAACATACGAGAGAAACCGTGAGCTAAAAGCAATAATTACGAAAGAGGCTAATAGCGGTGTGGTTCAACCTATGTCACAGACTAAATGGAATGACTACGTTAAATATCATTGTGAGTTTATGGGTAAACGGTTCTCGGATACTGGATGCAAAGATAGAAATCAGTTTCTTCATTCAGAGCAGTAATGAAATATGAAGTTGGTAGAAAGGATCTTCTTGAGATCCTTTTAATCTGCGCGTAGTCTCTTGCCCAGAAACTTAAAAATCCGCTGAGAGGCGGCTTTTTAAGCAAGAACATTGAGCAGCAAACTCTCGGGACTGGTCGGTAACAGGGGAATTCGATACCAAAACTGAACCCACCGAGTAGCCGCTACGGGCAAAATACTTCAAGTCCCAATGTAACACCCGCTTTACGTCTCCCACGATTTTTACGTTACCAATAGCTACCGTCATTGGCGATTTGTTGTGTTTTTCAGGGTTGGACTTAAGAGATCAGCCAAACAACAACTCGCCATCTTTTATAAAAACCGGGTCAAACACATCACCGCGGGCAGTGGCGACAGCCTTTCAGTTGAAAGCTGTATAGCGCCATACATCACCCGACAAGGGGGATCAGAGATATCGCTGCTCGCCTGATAGTAAAACACGATAATGAATTGAGCGCTGGTTGCCACCATCCGCGCTGGAAAGCGTTTTTCGAGGATTATCACCAACGTCGTATCGCTTATGCCAAAACATGGTTGGACGATATGCAATGGATGAACCATATGGAGGTGTTTAAAAATGGTGATCTTGTATGATCATTTTCATCCAGACTAGGTATCTATAAGGACTTGATTTATGTTTAAAAAAATTGTGATTTTAGTTTCTTTATTATTAACTCCATCGATTGCATTAACCCAGGGAAATATCATTCATGGCCCTTTTAATATTGATAAAAATAGCCGGGTATATATAAAAACAGAAAATGACATCAGCCATCCCGTTGGGTTGTATTTAGAAAGAAATAATAAAAGTTATAAAATTGATTCATATGAAACCAATGGTGATGTCCCTAACATTGACACTTTTTTTTTCATAAAGTTAAATCAAGTAAAAAATATAGTTATTTTGGTCTCTTGGCATCAAAAACATCGTGCTGAAAAAATCAACGGTGATTTGTATAAAACATATGGTTATTCCTATAAAAATCATAAACTGATACCGAACAAATCAATCACTAACGATCCAGAGTTACAAGGACAGAATGGAGATTTTAATGGGGAACATTTACACTTTAAGTATAAAAATGCTGCATCAATAAAGAAATACTTAAAAGACAAGTTTACTTAAAATATCTGCCTTGGAATACAAAATATTCTAACAAGGGCAACATATTCTTGGGGTGGTTTTTTAATGGTTAAAAAATCTTACAATCCTAATAAAAAGGAAGAATAAACCCATATAGTTGGAGAATACGCCACGACTTTATAAATAACAAAATATTATTTAAGTTAGGATTATAAAAATATTCACACGTGAAACAATAACGCACTAGCGAGTTCAAAAAGTGAAAGTTAACGTTAACGTTATTATTAGTTTATTTTCCCTATTATTTTCATTACCTGTAAATTACTAATTTTCAATATATAAAAATTAAATGAGTTTATTAGGATTGAAAAAAGTACGAGTGGAATATTTACATCGACCTTATACGGAGGCAATATTGATACAGGTGCTTCATCACCAACTGGCTGTACAGTAAAGTATCAATTAGAAAAAAATGATAATGGCTTTACAGCCTCATTGATGCCATTTTCTTCAGAATTAATGAGTTATACGACATTTTAAAAAAAGGCGGCTTTATTTGAGTTTGATAAAACCGGTATTATTTTCGTTACATCAAAACCACTAAAAATTTGTCCGCTATCGACTATTTTTCTGGGTATTCCTCTTGACGTCGCGTTTAAGACGCTAAATAAATTAAATGATCAAATGATTTTGAATAACGCTCCCCCAATCAACATATGCAACATAAAAAACCAACCATCACCCCCTTTTGCGGTTGCCTCCGATAAAGCCTACTTTTATGACACATCGTTTAATAAATTGGAATTCTATCTTATTAAAAAAGATAAGATCACTTTATTATATAAAAATGAGACAGAAAAATGGTGCCGTATTCGATATCTTAATGAAAAAAACCAAAAAATAGATGGAAACATGAAATGCACTGACTTATTACTGTAGGGCAAGTAAGAAAACGCATTTAAAAATAATACTGTAACAAAATCATCTACATTGCTGTAAAAATAAACTCCACTTTTTGAACAACTACAGTACAGAAACGGATGTTATTGTTAACAATAAGTTTGATAAAAAAACTCAACTACTCTTATTTGTGAAGTTATGAATTTTATATTTCTACGGTGTTGTTTAGAAAGCATGGCCATTGGCTGTTCATAATAGTCGGTTGACTGGAGATACTTTTTATATTCGCACACTTATCATTATTACGATAAATAACATCTTCCATTTTATTAAAAATGTTATTTATTTTAGCGGTTGACGCTACACATGGGCAGACCCATGAATGACGTCGTTTATGTTAGCCGGTTGTGGGTTATTGACACCGCAGGCAATGGTCACAAATTTATGTCAGGAAATGAGATTACTGAAATAACAGGAGCAGTTATGCCAGGAATGGTTCGTATCGGCGATCAATGCCCCCATGAGTGTGAAGTTCAGTCAGGTGTTGATGCCAGGTGTTTTGGCGTATCGGTGTTGTCCGCAAAGGCGACAACCTGCCCTGCCCGATTAACCGTCATGGGCCAACCACCGTTACTGAAGGCAATCCAGACTATCAAGGCTATCCAGACAAGGGTATTTCTGTTGCCTTCCTCGGTCATAAAAGAGGTTGTCGCGGCACGCTTATTAGGTCGCAGCCCGATGCCGTGGTCAGCTAATCATGCCAGTCAATCTTGATGCCATCCCGGCTAAAGCGCCGGATATCCGCCGCCCCGTCACGGCACGTTGGGTCATGTCAGGTGTGGTGATGTTTCTGACCGGTGTGGGCATGACACTGTGGTTCTGGCCGAGTGAACGCACCGGGGTTAGGTTCTGGTTTAGTGCCACCTGTCTACCCTGGCTGATCTGGGGGAGTGCGTTTGCCTTACGTCGCATAGCGTATCAACTCGAGCGTATCGGTAGCGTCTCATGGAATAAAGAACGCGAGCGACTGATGGCATCAGAGACAGCCAGGGGGCAGCGTTTCGCCTGGTTTATCGGTGGATATCTGATTAATGCACTGGAAGTCGGGGGGATAAAAACGCATCGGGCCGCCGTCAAAAATGTGCCCATGATTGAACCCAGCCTCGCCCGAGATGGCGTCAGTGTGTTACGACATTCAGCCTTACCCGACAGGGGAAAACCGGCCGACATTCTGGCATGTTATCTGGATGATATTTGTGGCAAGGCGAGTCATCTGTTAGCCCAGCTTCCGCCAGAGTTGCCCTGTTATCTGGCATTCGATGGCGGTGAGAATATCGTCGATATCACGGACAGGTTGATTGCCGGCATGGCGTATCCGCTGCGCCGGATCCACCCCCTCTCGGGATCGCGCATTCTGGATCGCTGGCTTGACTGGCAGCATGAGATTCCCGGTGCGTTACTGATTGTCAGTGCACAACTTTATGAGGTTGCACCTCAGGACAGTGGTGAGGCCATCACCGTCATGTTAGTGAGTAATCGCAAACTTCCCAACATGTCTTCACCGGCGATCCGCATCCATCGCCCACAACCCAGCCAGCACGGTGATCTCCCCCACGCCTTACGTCACGCGATGCTATGGGGGAACCTAAGCAAAACCGCGCCCATCCGGGGTTGGCTCACCGGCGGGAAAATAGCCAGTGAGTCGTCATGGGTCCAGGCTTGTGTCACTTTCGCCCCAGCACTGACAGGGCAGCGTACTGTCAATATTGATACTGTCGCCGGTTATGCCGGCACGGCGGCCCTTTGGCAGGCCGTGATCCTGGCGGCCCGCCAGTGCCATGTTGACCAAGAGCCACAAATCGTGGTCGTGGAATCAGCACCTTCTTGTCACCAGTTATGTGCTGTGACGTCAGAAAAATCATCAGGGATTGTGTAAATCAGTCATGAAACTCTCATCCATTATTGGTTCTGTCGCGCTATTTTTAATCTGCATTATCCTGATGGTCGCCGGTATGTTCTGGCACTGGCCGCAAGCAACCGCCGAGGCGACGGGATTTGGGCCTTACAATACCACAGGGATTGCCTTGTGTTGTGCGTGGCTGGTGATCGTTGT
The DNA here is from genome assembly GCF_035013185.1 of Acerihabitans sp. TG2. Taxonomy (NCBI): domain Bacteria; kingdom Pseudomonadati; phylum Pseudomonadota; class Gammaproteobacteria; order Enterobacterales; family Pectobacteriaceae; genus Acerihabitans; species Acerihabitans sp. TG2. Next base: position 145,772 of record NZ_JAYGJO010000005.1, on the reverse strand, counting down.
CGGGAGTATTGGCTGGGTGCTGGAACGGATGTTCGAACGCGCCGGCAAAGCCGGTCTGCAGGTGCGCTGGCATAAAAATCAGCCAACGCACGACCCCGAAAAAATACCTGAATTTTCGGCTGATAAAGACGGCACACAGTGGGCTGCGACGTTACTCACCGAACACCTTCGCCGGTGTTATGGCCGCCGGTGGAAACATAAGGTCCGTATTCTGTTGGTACAGGGCCAAGACGCTGACCTCGACCACGCCGTTCCGGGGTTAACCCGGGATCAGTGGCAGGAAGGCGACGGTATCGTGCTGATCCGTGCCGGTGATGCGCAGTCGCCACCGGATCAGGCATGGTTGTCAGCGCTGAAACAGGTGCGACCACGCCGTCCACTCGATGGCATTGTGCACGTGCTGAATACCGACTCACTGCCCTTGGCGGTGCAGTGTGATGCCTGGCGACGCTGCCGCCAGAAAGCCGACCAATTGCTGGGCTGGCAGGCGCCGGTCTGGCTGTGGTTGATTGATAAGGCCTACGGCCCAGCGGCAGAAACAGCGCCAGCGGCAATAGGTGCGCTGTTTGGACCCGGCGCAACGGTGCAAGACGCGATGTCTTCTCTTGATGAACTGGTTCCCCGCTTACGCCAAGCTGGAATAGCGCAGCTACTGGACCACTCCGGTCATGACTGGCTGTTGCGGCTGTCTTCCCGTTTGTCCGGTGAACTAAAACCCCGGCTGATGGTGTTATTTAACGGCTTGATGCAAGGCACCGCCCCCTACCGCCTGCGTGGTGTGATATTTAGCCCTGGGCTGGCAGATACAAACACCGAAGCCCATGTCAGGCTAAACTGCCCTGCGTGGCAGGCCGTCGCCAAAGACAGCCAGCGTACCCACGCTAAAAAAATCGCCTTTGACGGGTTACAGGCATCACGTTTGTTCCTGCTGATCGCGGTGGTGCTGTGGGGGACCGGTACCCTACTATCACTGGCGGTTAACCGGGCGGACATTTACCGGACTCAGGACGCAGCCCGATTGGCTGGGGATTCACAACAACCGCTATCAGCGCGTTTGCGTCATCAGCTTATTCTCCAGCAGACGATTGCTCGCCTGCAACATCGTACGGACCAAGGGGCACCTTGGTTTACCCGGTTTGGGCTCAATCAGGATCGAGCTACCCTGGACATACTCTGGCCGCGGTATGTCCGCAATAACGCCCAGTTGATGCGCGATGCCACCGCCGCGCATCTGCAACACCAACTGCATGACTATGTGAAACTGCCGCCGGCCAGTCGTGCCAGAGCGCAAGGAACCCAACGCGCCTACACCCTGCTCAAAAGTTACCTGATGCTGGCCCGTCCGGATAAAACCGACGCCGTCTGGCTATCGAAACAGGTGATGACATCCTGGCCGACGCGAAAAGGCGTACCGGATGGTGTTTGGCAGTCACTGGCGCCAAAACTGCTGGGTTTTTATGCCCAGAGCCTGCCGACGCATCCGGAATGGAAAATAACCCCCGACGCCGAACTTATCAGCAGCGTCCGCCACATCCTGCTCAAGCAGATCGGGCAACGCAATGCAGAGGCGGGGCTCTATCAGGAGATGCTCAAGCGCATCGCCAGTAACTGGCCGGACTTAACGCTGGCAGAGATGATTGGGGATACCGATGCGTCAACCCTCTTTCGCACTGATGACGTAGTTCCGGGCATGTTCACCCGTCAGGCATGGCAAGACCAGGTGCAAAATGCCATTGCTGATGTGGTGAAAACCCGCCGCGATGAAATCGACTGGGTCCTGAGCGACAAAACCCATCAACCAGACAGTGAAATGTCGCCGGAAGCCCTGAAAGCGCGCCTCACAGAACGCTATTTTACTGACTTCGGCAATGCCTGGCTGAATATGGTCAACGGCATTCAGTGGCATGGGGCAAGCTCACTTTCGGAAGCGATTGCCCAGCTAAACCTGCTGGCTGATGTACGCCAATCCCCGTTGGTTGCCTTGATGAATACGCTCGCCTGGCAGGGAAAAACCGGTCAGAAAAGTGAAGGTTTGGCGGATTCGATTGTGGATTCAGCCAAAAAACTGATCGGCCGGGAAAAACAGGCTCAGCACTTCGCACTACGGGCTCAGGGCCCCCGTGGGCCACTGGACGGCGTATTTGGTCCGCTGCTGAGTGTCATGGACGGTAAAGACGGTACCGCCCGTAACGGTAACCTGAGCTTCCAGTCGTGGCTTGCCCGCGTAACACAGGTTCGTTTGAAACTACAGCAAGTCACCAGCGCCCCCGATCCCCAAGCCATGTCACAGATGCTGGCCCAGACCGTGTTTCAGGGCAAAGCCATCGACCTGACGGATACCCGTGACTATGGGCGCCTGATGGCCGCCAGCCTCGGACAGGAGTGGAGCGGTTTTGGTCAGGCGCTGTTTGTACAGCCATTGGATCTGGCATGGCGTCAGGTACTGGTTCCTGCCGCGGGCAGCCTGAATGCTCGCTGGCAGAGCACCATTGTCGATCAGTGGAATAACGCTTTTACCGGGCGTTATCCGTTCAACACCACCGGCAGCGATGCCTCCTTGCCCCTGTTGGCGCAGTTTCTGCGCAGCGATTCCGGGCGGATTACCACCTTCTTGAAAAGCCACCTCGGCGGCATCCTGTATCAGGAGGGCAATCGCTGGGTGGTTGATCCTGCGGCCAGTCAAGGGATGACCGTCAATCCCGAGTTCCTCGACGCGATTAACCAGTTGGCGGGGCTCTCGGACATCGTGTTTACCCAGGGTGATGCCAAGGTGCATTTTGAGCTAATGGCGCGCCCGTCCAGGGATATTGCCAGGATGAAGTTGACGGTTGATGAGCAGCATTTGGATTACTTCAACCAGATAGAAAGCTGGCAGAGCTTCACCTGGCCGGGGAATAGCTACTACCCGGGTGTTCAACTCAGCTGGCGCAGCGTCAATACCGGCATGCGGTTGTATGCCGATAACCAGGGGAACTGGGGCCTGATCCGTTTACTCGATCAGGCACGGGTCACCGCATTAGACAGCGGCCGCACCCAGTTGACGTGGACAACGCCTGACGGTAACTCGCTCAAATTCATCCTGCGCAGCGAGCTTGCCGAGGGGCCGTTGGCGCTGCTGAAACTTCAGGGATTCCGCTTGCCCGAGTTGATTTTTAAGGTTGACCCGGCGGCAGAGAACCGACAACCACCCACCCGCCGCCGCCGCCGCGGGTGAATAGCCCAGATAACCCGTTACGGTACTCGGTAGCAACCGTTATTTTCTCTCTAATGATGTTCAGGATACTCATGCATGGATGATTTAACACTGCGTTATTATGAGGCCGAGATGCGCTATTTGCGCGAGGCCGGTAAAGAATTTACCCGCGCCCATCCGGACCGGGCCGCCATGCTCAATCTGGATAAACCGGGTGCCCGTGATCCCTATGTGGAACGCCTGTTTGAGGGGTTCGCCTTTCTGATGGGGCGGATGCGCGAAAAACTTGATGACGACTTGCCGGAATTGACCGAAGGGTTGGTCAGTCTGCTCTGGCCGCATTACATGCGCACCATACCGTCCCTGGCGATTGTGGAATTAACCCCCGACTGGCATAACCTGCGCCAGGCAGAATCACTGCCGGTAGGGTTTTCGGTGTTGTCCCGCCCGGTGGGACCGCATAAAACCTGCTGTCAGTACCGCACGACCCGGGAAACCGTGCTGCAACCCCTGCATCTGGCCGAGGCCCGGCTGTATAGCGAAACTGACGGGCGTTCAGCTATCCGGCTGCGTTTTGCGTGTCCACAAAAGGTGGACTGGACCAAAGCCGGCATGGATAAAGTCGCCTTCTACCTCAACGCCGACAGCCCGGTAAGTTCTGCCCTGCATCTGGCATTGACCCGCCGGGTGCATGCCATGTACGCCCGTCATGCGGGAATGCGCGCCGAGCGGCGAGCGTTTGACGGCTGGTGTAAACCGATGGGGTTTGACGATCAAGACCGGCTGTGGCCCAAAGCCGAATCAACCTTCAGCGGGTATCAGTTGCTGCTGGAGTATTTCAGTTTTCGGCCAAAGTTTATGTTTGTAGAACTGCACGGGTTGGACCGCATCGGTCTTACCCCAGACAGCACCTGGTTTGACATCGAGATTGTGCTCAGCGAAGCCTGGTCGTCTGACCTGCCATTCGAGACTGACAATTTCCGGTTGCACTGCACCCCCGTCATTAACCTCTTCACCCTGGAAGCCGATCCGCTGACGCTCAACCCGCTGGACAATGAATACCTGCTGCGGCCACTGCGTCTACAGGACGGTCATACCGAAATCTACAGCGTAGACGACATTCACGGCGCGGTGAAAAACGGCAAACACCCGTACGTGCCTTTTAGCAGCTTTCGCCACCGGGGCGGCATGATGCGTCACGACGCACCGGAGCGCTATTACCATACCCGGGTGAAACGGGGCGCATCGGGTCTGTATGACACCTGGCTTATTCTCGGTGGACACTCTTTTGACATCGAGCAGTTGGCACAAAAATCGGAATCGCTTTCCATGCGCATTACCGGCACTAACGGCCAACTTCCCCGCAAGGCGCTGGAAAGCACGCTGCTGGATCGGGTGGTAAAAGCCGGCAAAGTGTCGGTGAAGGTGCTTAATTTATCCGCACCCACCCTGCCGCTTTATCCGCCGGCGAATGACCGTTTTCACTGGCGGGTGATGAGCCACCTGGGCTCAAACTTCCTCAGCATGATGGACAACCCGGACGTGCTGCGAGGCACCCTGGCTTTGTATGACTGGACCGGCGATGAGATGAACCGCCGCCGTCTGGAGGCCATCGTGGCGGTAAAACACACGCTTATCCGCCGTTTTGAACGAGGTTTTATGCTGCGGGGCGTGGATATTGAGGTCACCCTCAACCAGGATAACTTTGCCAATGAAGGCGATGTGAATCTGTTCGGTGAAATGCTGCATCGCTTTTTTGCGCTTTATGCCGACATTCATCTTTTTAACCAGCTCACGCTGGTACTGCAACCCACAGGAAAACGACTGAGATGGCGCGAGAACCACAGTCAGCACGTACCAGGCTGACACAAGCATTAAGCCACGAAATCTGGCGGGTGAACTTTTACCGGTTTTGCCAGTTGCTGGAACAGGCCTCACCCGATTCCCCCTTATTGGGCGCCACCAGCCATCCGGGAAACGATCCGGTGCGTTTTTGTCCCTGGCCCAACATGGGTTTTCCGGTCAGTGAGCTGAAAAAAGTCGAGATCAACGAAGATCACCCGGATTTACCGCCCACCGTGCGCACCACCTTTCTCGGGATGTACGGCGTGGACTCTCCGCTGCCCAGCAGCTATCTGGACGATATTGCCCAGCGCCGGGAGGGATACGAAGCCCAGGCTGCATTTCTTGACATCTTCAGCCACCGGATCACCACCCAGTATTACCGCATCTGGCGAAAATACGCCTACCCGGCCACCTTCGAGACCGGTGGCACCGATGCAACATCGCAGTGTCTGCTGGGTCTGGTGGGGCTCGGGATCCCAGGAACCAGTGAACAGATCGCTACACCGATTTCCCGTTTTTTGGCGCTGCTGGGCACCATGCGTTTGCCCACACGTAATGCCGAAGGGATCCACGCACTGGTCAGCCTGTTGGCACCCGATACCCAGGCCACGGTGACCCCGCATGATCCGGTGAAGATCCAGGTAGCGGCCCGTAGCGGTCTGGGACACCGGAACCGGGTCACACTGTCGCAACGGGCGACGCTGGGCAAAACCGGCAAAGAAGCCAACAGCCGGGTGCAGGTCACGCTGTTCACCGCCAATCCGACGGAGGCCAAGGGCTGGCTCCCGGGCGGGCTGTTACATACTGATCTGCTGGCACTGATGCGGGTCTACCTGGGCTATCGCAGTGATGTGCGCTTGCGTCTTAGTGTACCCGTGCGACTGCTGCCGGAGCCCCGTCTCGGCGCAGGCCGGCGTATTCAGCTCGGACGCACCGCGCTGCTCGGCCTGAAGAACGGAAAACTCAGCAATAACCGGCAATTGTTGACCATCAGCCTGGGCTGCTACCAGGGCCTGGATTGTGCCCCCTTAGCGCCGGCAGCCGAGGGTGACTACCGTTTTGCATAACCCCACTTTCCTCATCAACCCATAAAGGAATTTTGCAATGGCAACAGTAACCGGTGCTCGGGTGCTTGTGCTTACCCTCTGCATCCTGCTTGCAGGCTGCGGTCTGACCCAGACGGTCAAGGATGGCACGGTTAATTTCACCACCGCCCTGTTTTACCAGCAGATAAAAACACTGCATCTGGATTTTTCCCCACGCACGGCGATAAATACCGATGGTGTACAGACACCACTGGCGACCATGGTGCGGGTCTATCAGCTCAAAGACCGTAAACAGCTGGACGCCACCGACTACCAGACCCTGCTGCGCAACGCCGATATGGCACTCAAAGGCGACATTTTGGCAGTTAAATCCGTGCTGGTGATGCCGCAAGGCAGCGTCATGCTGGACGTGCCGATGGATGAAAACACACAGTTTGTGGCGGTAGTGGGATTTTTTAACCGGCCGGATATGCAACAGAACACCTGGCGTGTGGTGCTCAGCCGTAAAGACCTTGACCCGAATACACCGCGCACCGTCGAACTGGGCAATAGTGGATTTATACTGCTGCCGCTAAAGGAGTGAGCTGATGGCAAATGGATTCGCGTTTTTTGACTCTCAATGCCGTTATGTGCTGGACATCAGTAACAGTACAGTCACTGCGGACGTTCTGCGATTTAACGGTCGCGAGGCGTTAAGTTCGCCTTTTTGCTGGCACATCGAGTTCACCACCGACCAGGCCGACATTCCCGTTGAGCAGGTTCTGCTCAAGTATGCCAGCCTGCGGATGCGCAGTGGCAAAACGGTACCAGGTATTATCACCGGGCTGCAGTGGCTTGCCACCTCCGCCGACCAGTCACACTACTGCGTCACCCTGGAATCGCGCCTGGCGCTGCTGTCTCGCAGCCAGGGCTGCGCGGTTTACCAAAACCAATCGGTGCCTGAAGTGGTGGAGCTGGTGCTCCGTGCCCACGGGCTGGAGGGCCCTGACTTTGAGTTTCGCCTCGAACGCACCTACCCCCCGCGTGAGGTGATCACGCAATGGCGGGAAACGGATTTGCAGTTTATTCAACGGCTGTTGTCTGAGGTCGGCATCTGGTTTCGCTCTGAAATACAGGCCGCAACCGAGCAGGAAACGTTGATATTTGCCGACAGCGCGCTTTATTACCAGTTCGATGTGCGTCTTCCCTACTGCGAACCTTGTGGCCTGGACGACGGTGCCGAGCCGTCGGTCTGGGGGGTGCGCACCTGGCACCAGGCGGTCACCGGACGTGTCAGTACCCGTGATTATCACTACCCCAGCGCCGGCACGCCACTCGATGCCAGCGTCAGCGTTCGCCACGATGCGGTCACCATCGGTGAACATGAGCATAATGCACCGCCGTATCAGCGCGCCGGTGATGATACGGACCCGGAGCCGGAAACCGAAAGCGGCGCATTTTATGCCCGACTGCATCACGAACGTGAACTCAATCAATCCGCCCGGGCTCATCTGTTCAGTAACACCTGCAGTCTGCGACCGGGCATGGTGCTGGAGCCGCAGGGAAAGGTGATCCAGGCACTGAAACCCGGTCTGCTCATCACCCTCACCAGTTTCATCGCCGCCCGCGATTCGCGGCTGCATGTCTCGGTGTGGGGCCAGCCCTACACTGAACGCTACGGCTTTCGTCCGCCAGCGATCCCGCGCCCGCAGATCCACGGCACGCTCCCGGCCAGGGTCGAGAGCCGTGAAAAAAACGACCGTTATGCTTGGCTCGATACCACCGGCCGTTACCGGGTCAAACTGGACGTTGACCGCAACGACACCGAACCCGGTTATGCTTACCTGTGGTTACGCATGGCAAAACCGTATACCGGAGCACACGGCGGCTGGCACACCCCGTTGATTGACGGCACGGAGGTGGCGATAGCCTTCAGCAAGGGCGACATCGACCTGCCGTATATCGCCTACGCGCTGCACGACACCGAACACCCGGACCCGGTTAACCGTGATAATCACACCCGCAACCTCCTCAGGACACCGGCCAATTCCACGCTGTGCATGGAGGATCAACGCCAGCAAGAGCACATCACACTCGCCACGGAATTTGGCAAAACCCAGCTGAACACCGGGCATCTGGTGGACGCGGCGGGCAAATTGCGCGGCACCGGTGCCGAACTTCGAACCGACGAACACGGCGCCCTGCGCGCCGCCAAGGGGTTGTTTATCAGCGCCGATGCGCAGCACCAGGCCACCGGCAAGGTGCTGGACAGCGATGCCGCCCTGGAAAACATCGCGCGTCTCCAGCAGCAGCTTCGGCAACTGGAAGCCGCCGCCGTACAGGCCGAGGCGCTACAGGCGGACATCGACCGCCAGCTCACCCTGTATGCCCAGCGGCTAACGTCGTTAAACGAGATGATCCATTTCTCCGCCCCGCAGGGCATGGCGTTTACCAGTGGCGAACATCTGCAGCTCGCCGCCAGTAAAAATGTGGCCATCAATGCCGGTGGCGATATCAGCGTCGGGGTGATGGGCAAGATGACGGCGCTGAGCGGCGAAACCCTGGGGCTGTTTGCGCGCACCGGACCGTTGAGCCTGAAATCAGGTGAAGGCCCGATAGAGATGCAGGCGCAAAACGGTAATATGCGGCTGTTTGCCGAGCAGAAACTCACCATCAGCAGCGAAGATGACCTGCTGTTGGTCGGCAAAAAACGCATCACCCTGATTGGCGGCGGCAGCTACCTGACCCTAGACGCGGGCAAGATCGAATATGGCACCCTGGGCCAGTATCTGCGCAAGGTGGCACGGACCACCACCACGGCTGCGGCATCGCAGCACCCTGATATGCCCTGGCTGGCTGACCCGGTGCACAAAGCGACTGATGCAATAATGCAATATCTGTATCACGACAACACGCCGGTTGTCGGGGCAGCCTTTACCGCGACCCTGGCCGACGGATCAGTGCGAACCGGCAATCTCGACGGCGAGGGTTATCTGTATCTGGAGCATGTTCCGGCAGGCAACATACAGGTTCAGCTTGGCGCGGATGCCCGGCGTTACCAACGCAAAGACATGTCAGATAATCAAAAGTTTACCGGGGCATCAGCGGATGAAACCGCTATTGATGCACTGATAGCCCAACACAGCGGAGGTGTGGCATGAGTACCCCCGGGTTTGCCTGGTTTAAACAAACCAGTCTGGAAACTGGACAATGGATCTGGGGCACGCTTCAGGGATCATTTAATGAGAAGCAAAGCATCGGTCAAATCATTGTTGATGCCGTCATCGGCATGGTCCCGCTGGTCGGTGATGTCACTGCGGTGCGCGATTTACTGGCCGTGTCCATCGGGCTGGCAAAAGACCCCAAAAAACGGGAAAGCACCACCGAATGGGTGTTTCTGGTGATCTTGCTGTTTGCGTTGATCCCGGTGATCGGCGGGCTGATAAAAGGGGTCGGACGACTGGCCTTGCACGTCACGGAAAAAGCCACAAAAAATGCCGAAGTGCTTGGTGATGTGATCGCTGTTCTAAACCGTGTCGGTGAAGGAAATGCAGTTAAGTGGCTGAAAGAAATTAAAATTGTAAAGTACCAAGCTCAACTAATAAAGAAAATGCATGAATTTTGCCATACGGTTATTCTCGCCATTAATCACATTCTGAAAGCCAGGGTTGGCCAGATATTGCCGGAAAAATGGCAATACGGGTTGATTATGGTGCGAGATGGGTTTGCCACCCTGCAATCCTTGGCCACCAAAATGATCCCCAAGGCAGTGAAAGAACTGGATGCAAAACTGCGGGTGCTTCAGGCGCTGGTTTACCAGGGCGAAATTCATACCCTAGCCACCGGTGCGGGGCGGCTAGCGCTGCGGCGGGAGTCCGAAGGGTTTCTTATAGAAGGTCCGTTACGGGAGGCGGTGAAACAGGGCACGCGGTTCCCCAGTATTCATGCTGAAGAAATTCATGAGAACATCCTGCGGCGCAAATATACCAAAACAGGACACCCTGATTTGTTCGCCAGAAACCCAGGTGAAAGCCCCGCATTTGGGGATAAATCAGTATATGTCAATATCGCCTCCTTTAGTGGAGAGATCACCGCCAAAAACGCCCGGGAAATGGCAGGCACCACGATTTTTCGCGCCTTTGGCAATCCAACAGAGTTAGCGCCTGCAGGCTCCAATGCTGCCGGTGGTTTCTGGGGTTTTCAAAAAATTCCCGGCAATGAAGAAGAATGGCGACAGTTGTCAGCAGTACTGGACGAATGGAACGGCAACGGATTTCTGGTGGTGCTTCATCTGCCCGAGGATCTGGCGACCCGAATGCCGGGCACCCATGCCTGGCATGGCAAGATTGCGGAGCAGTTTGGAAATGAAATACCCGCCCAGTATCTGCAAGGCGGCGGTGAGCAAGTGATTATTAATCTCGATCAGAGGCTAACAAAAGAACTGAATCGTATTGGCGACCAGGTGAAAACCACCGGTCACCCGGCGCGTTTGGAATGTAATGGCGTAATAGCCGAGTTTTACCCAACCCACTGGCAGAACGTTAATGGCGTGCATGGCTACACCAAACCACAGGGTATCGAACCGCCGTACGCCACCACCACCCGTAAACTGCATGATGATGAACTGCGCAGCAAGGTGATGAGCAGAAGTGTGGTTAACGCGGCACGAACAGACCACCAGACCACCAGACCACCACCGGGAGTAAATTATGATCATTGAACCCTTGTGCTACCCCATGACCGACGAGCAGGTAAGACGCAAACTGCTCTGGTTATTGCAACGGCTGAGCAGTTACCGCCTATGGCAGCGCAAGCGTGATGCCTGGGCCTTGTTTGCCGAGCAATATGAAGCGGCGCTTAAGACCTGGCCAGAGGATCAATGTGATGGGTTTCATCCGAAAGCTATTATCTGGATTTACGATGCCTTGCGTCTCTATGATCAAGGCTTGCCAGAACTGGCGATGGGTAACCGACAAGTGTGGCAACGTATGACCGGGGAATTTCATCAACTTGCTCGACCGGTTGGTTTAGTGCGTTCGTTTTTTTACCCGCGATGTCATGAACGTTGGTCTCAGGTAGAGGCCTATCCACCTGCGATTCAAACGCTGAATAATCTACGTATTGCGGAAGCCTATCGGGGCGATAACCTGCTTTATCCCCCGCATGATAATGTCGGTAATTTTTATGATGCGGCCTATTTACTGGATCCTGAAAAGTATCGTTGGGAATTCCACATTGAACCTTATCCGGTATTTCCCAAAAACCTACCACCGGTGCCTGAACGTCACGACATCATCATTAAAACCGATGACCCGGTGCCGTGTGACGGTATCTGGGAGCCGGTAAAAATACACTATCACCGTAAATTTCTGGTGGTGCCAACCGAAATACGCGGGTTTACCTGTCTGGGGGCCTTTAATTATTTTATTCGCGGAATGAATGCGCCGCGTCAGGCTTATGTCGACATCCTGTCGCGGGCTGGATTTGACTATCGTGATGTCCACTGGCGACTGGTCTGGCAAGATAACCGCTATTGCGACGGTATTATCCCCGACGAATCAGACTATTTTTTGGCGGAGAACCCGGGTAAACGTATTACCCGCCACAGCGGCGAAGCGTGTCCTCACACCGGGCGCTGGGCCACGCTGGCCGGAGGGCAGCAGCAATTTGCCGAGGTTAAAGCCGGGGCATTGATGCCAAAAGCCACCCAATACCAGAGTGATATGTTCGCCCCAGAAATAGTCATCCCGGCAACCTGGAGCCTGTTGCACCGGGACGATGAGGGCAATGTTTATCTAACAGAGCAAGATCATTAATCTATTCACCGATCAAACGGATCACGCGGTTCGTTTGGAATGTAATGGCGCAATAGCCTGCACGATGATCCGCCCGGATCAGACCACCGCCCTGATCCGTTTCTATTCCCGTAATGTGATTTGCGCATTGGTACAATGCCATGAACAGGAATGGCATTTTTTTCTGTTTCAGGACATCGTGCAATGGTGGGCACCGTCAGGGGAAACGTGGCAGCACGTCACCATTACGCCTTCAAGCGCAGAAAACGCCAGAGATCACGCCATCAGGCTCGATGAGAAAACCTGGCAACAGATTGCGGACAAACCGGAGATCGGCTGTGTATTAGCCCAGTGGCAGAAAATGTCTTCAAGCCAGCATTTTCCTCCATGTGCTCAGCGTGACCAGGTGATTAAAGCACTAAAAAAGGCCCGGGCTGCGGGCATGACCACGGGAGATGATAAAAAAATGTATGCGTTTTATTACCTCGAAGGGGGCAAAACAATACTGGAATCTGCACAACTGCAGGCATCACTGCAACAGGTGGCCCAGGGAACAACCTCGCTGGAACAGATCCTCACGCATTACACCGCCGAATAACACTCGATAATGGAGGAAAAATGGATTTTTTTGACCGACTGGACAGTGTGGATCGGGCGATAAATCGCGGTTATGCCCGCTGGAGCCGATGGATTTGGGCCGGGTTACTGCTGCCGGTGGTGGTGTGGTGCGCATGGTTAGTCTGGGCAGCCATCTGGGGCCCACCGACCGGGCCGGTGACCTTGATTATTCACAGTGACATTGATCGCCCTATTCTCGGATTTAGCGTTAATGGTGTGGCAGGAGCCAATGCCTTTGCCCATGGTGGGGGTAAAGCAACCTGTTGCGGTAGCATCAGTGGCAAGACGGCGAAAGTTATCTGGACATTAAGTATCACTCAAGCTCAATACGATGCAGGACTGCGCCTTGAAACGCGTCGAGTTGACATGCCCATGCCCGAACGAAAATGGGGAGAAAACTATCTCCATGTCTATTTTCTGCCGGGGGATAACGTGCGTTTGTGGTGGGGAACCGGGTTTATTCATCCCAAAACGACAGAAAACGCCAGAGAGCGCGCCATCAGGCTCGAGGGGGAAATCTGGCGGCAAAACGCAGATAACTATGAAGCCAGCTGCGTATTAACCGAGTGGCGGAAGATGCCCGCCAGCCAACATCTGCCTCCCGAGGTTCAGCGTGAGCGGGTGATTAATGCGCTCAACCAAGCCAGGGCGGCGGGCATGACCACGGGAGATGACAAAAAAATGTATGCGTTTTATTACCTCGAAGGGGGCAAAACAATACTGGAATCTGCACAACTGCAGGTATCACTGCAACAGGTGGCCCAGGGAAAAACCTCGCTGGAACAGATCCTCACGCAACACGAGGTCGAATAATGCGCTGGAATGAGAGTCCCCCTCGTTAGGTCTATTTTCTATAGGAAAAAAATGTTCGTTTGTTATGGGGGAACGGTTTAATTCATCCAACCATTGCCGAACGTCCGGATACAACAAACAAACGAACTCACAGGAGTAATAACCATGGATAGTGAAAGTGTTACTGCGGCCAAAAACCGATCTAAACAAGCAGAAGATGCAGGAATGGGAAACTGTTCACGAACCTGGCATGTTGGTTTATTTTTTGATGGGGTTCATCGCAATATTGAACAGGATGCGCCTGAGCAACGACTCAGTAATGTGGCACGCTTATTCAGAGCATATTCCGATGAGAAACAAAATTCGTCCTTAAATAGTTACTCTAAATTTTATTTCTCAGGACTCGGCACACCCTTTAATGAAGACCTGACTGCAAAACTCTATACCATAATGGATGGTGCACAGAGTAGCGCATTGGATGATTTAAAAAACCACCCTGGTGACATTGCCAAAGACGCAGGCAAAACCTATCTAAAAAACGGTGGCAACTGGTGGGAAATAGTAAAAGATTCCGGGAAAAAACTGATTAAACCCGCCGAATGGAAAAAACTGGCGGACGACATGGCAAAAAATGCAGTCAAAAAAACCTTTATCGAAGCAACCCATTGGCTACGTGACCACCCCATCATGGCGGATATGTTAGTCACCGGTGTTGATACCCGCATTATCTCGGCCAAAACCACGTTTAAATAAGCTTTTAACGAAGCAAAAGATCAGAGCCAGGTTCCCATCAAACTGATTTCAATTTCATTATTTGGTTATGATCTTGGTGCGACTCTGGCGCGTAAATTTATCGATTTATTACTCGGCGATATTTGTCAGAAGCAGGGTGATAAATATACCTATCAAGGTATCCCCGTTGATATTATTTTTACCGGCCTATTTGACTGTTCCCGTCATACTCCAGCCACCTGCAACAATGGTGTGGATTGGTTTGTCGCGATGTTCGGTAAGCTGGGCAGCATGATCAGTCCTCTGCTGGGCGATAAATCCATTGATCAACACTCGGCTTTACCCAAGGCGGTGAAAAATGCGCTGCATCTGGTGGCAGCCCATGAAAATCGGGTCTGGCGGAGTATTTACCGTCTGGGCGGGAAGAATGAAAAACATCAGGAAGAGTTGCTGCCCGGTTGTTCTGAGGATGTGGGCGGCGGGTTAAAACCGGATGAACAAAAACCAAGTGCCGAGCTATCCAAAGTGGCGCTACACCGAATGTACCGTGTCGCAACCATGGCGGGTGTCCCTTTTATGGATTTTCGGACGCTTAATAAGACAGATATTAATGTTGCCAGTTACTTCCTTATGCAGGACAGCGTCAAAAAGAAGTCGGTCGCGCACTGGACCACGATTTATCAGCAGGCAGTGCCTTATAAAAAGCTCAGCGTTACCGCGTTAAATTATCATCTCGATAGTTACATCGAATGGTTGGGAAAACAATATTATCAGTACTGCAGTGAATGTATGAAATATCAAAAACAGAGTAGCCAGGTGTTGCTTTTATCCGGCGTGTCAGCGGGATTGGGCATGACACAGCAAGAGCAGCAGACCCTGCGTGAATTTCAGCATGAGCTCCATCTGTTGCAAAAAAACTGGGGCTGGCTGGATGATGTTCATAGCGCCGCGGTAGGCATGCGAAACTGCATGGAAATGCATTCGAGGGACACACGCCGCGACATTGTGCCTCAGGTGTATAAGCCAGCGTTACGCCGGGCAAAAATATTTCTGGAATATGCCCATACGGCTTATCAGGGATTACCCCTGCCCTGTCCTGATGATCATGCACCACCCGAACTGTTTGCCTGGTTTGTTCACGACGTGCAAACCGTCGATCGGGGCGCCCGTATTTCGCAGGATTTCCTTGTGATACGGCCAATGGAAACCCCCTCTGACTAAGGTTAAATCACTTGGCGTCCCCGGACCACATGCCCACCACCACAGGAGTGAATCATGATCATTGAAACATTGCGCTACCCCATGACCGACGAAGCGGTTTATCGCCGGTTTCTTACTAACTGATAGCGTCGGGCCAAATACTCCACCGGAGCGCTCCAAATATGCACCAGCCGGCAAAAGGGGAACACAATGAACAACGTCATGCCAAGCACCAGGTGCAGACGGTAAATAATCGACACGCCCGCAAGATGCGTCGAGGCATTGGAATGGAAGGTCACCACCGCCTGCGCCCAACCCACCAGTTTCATCATCTCGCTGCCGTCCATATGCCGAGCGGAAAATGGAATGGTCAGTAGGCCGAGGCATACCTGTATCACCAGCAGGCTGATGATCATAAGATCCCCGACGCTGGAGTTTGCCCGCACCCGCGGATTGAGTAACCGTCGTTTTAACAGCAGTGCACCGCCCACCAAGGTCAGCAAGCCGCACACCCCACCGGCCCCCATCGCGAGTTTTTGTTTCAGCGCGACCGACAAAAATGGCTCGTAGACCCAATGGGGCGTCAGCAGGCCAAACAAGTGGCCGAAAAAGATACCCAGTATGCCGATATGGAACAGATTAGAGGCCAACCTAAAACCCTTTTTGTCCAATATCTGGCTGGAGCCGACTCGCCAACTGTATTGCCCATAATCATAACGTAACCAACTGCCGATCAGGAAAACCACACCGGCGATATAGGGATAGATATCAAAAAAGAACGCATTGAGAAATTGCATGATTATTGTCCTTTACTATCGGCGCAGGGGAGTGTACCGGCGGGATCCCTTACGGGAGCTTGTCGTACCGCCGCTTGCCCGATATCGAGATATTGCGGCACCACCGCACCCGCAAACCGGCGCTGATGACGCGTTTGTTCCGCCGTGGCGCACCCCTTCCCGCCGAGGAAAGTCACTTGCTCCTCTTCCCAAACTGCATCCAGCGCTGCCGGGGTATCATCCCGCGCCTCGCCGGTGACCTGCTGTTGCAGCGTGGTACTGCACAGCTCGCTCTCGCACAGGTTCAGCAACAGGTCAAACAGGTCGGAAAAACGGGTTTCGCGCAGCCGCAGTCGGGCCCCCAGCAACGCCAGGATCGGCGCGATATCCCGCAGACCTTCCTGTGCGTCATCCGGCGGGCATAAGGAAAGGTATTCCAGATACAGCGGCAGAAAATCAGGCAGTTCGCAACTGTCCAACTGCAGACCGGCAGCCCGGTACTGCGCAAGTAAATCCACCATCGCCTGGCCGCGATCACGGGACTCCCCGTGCACATGCTCAAATAACAACAGTGACATGGCGCGGCCGCGATCAAAAAACCCGCAGTAGGTCTCCTGGGCATCCAGCAAAGACCCGGTGCAATAACCCTGAATAAAACCCACTAGCAATGCACATTGGGTGGGCATCAGTTCTTCGGCACACTGCGCCGCCGAAACCAGTTCATCGCGGTGATCCCATACATCCTGTCGAGGATAATCCAGTAAAATACCGATGATTTTCAAGCTAATCATGAGCTCCCCCCTCAGCCGTTTTGCTCGTGATATCGATGGCGTCAATACGCTTGGTATCGAACAGGTTGAAACGGCTATCACTGCCGCGACAACCGTCACCAAAGCTGAAACCGCAACTGTGACTTTCCGGGAAAGCGTCCCGTGCCAGTTCACGATGACTCGAGGGCACCACAAAACGATCCTCATAGTTGGCGATGGCCAGGTAACGGTACATTTCCCGCGCCTGCGCCTCAGTGAGTCCCACCTCATCTAGTGCACTGAGATCTGTCACGCCTTCCACCGTTTCGGCACGTTTGTAGTGACGCATGGCCAGCAAACGTTTCAGGGCCAGCAGCACCGGCGCGGTGTCGCCAGCGGTAAGCAGATTAGCCAGGTATTGCACCGGGATCCGCAGACTGTCTACATCAGGCAATACGCCATGCTGCGGTAATTGACCGCTGTCGGCTGCGGACTGGATGGGTGATAGCGGAGGGACATACCACACCATCGGCAACGTACGGTATTCCGGATGCAGTGGCAGTGCCAATTTCCAGTCTACCGCCAGTTTATACACCGGGGATTGTTGAGCCGCGTCAATAACGCTCTGGGGCACACCATCCAGCAATGCCTGAGCAATGACCTTGGGATCGTGGGGATCGAGGAAAATATCCAGTTGGCTCTGATAGAGATTTTGTTCATCCGTCACCGATGCGGCCTGTTCAATACGGTCAGCGTCATACAGTAATACGCCTAGGTAACGGATGCGTCCGACACAAGTTTCGGAGCAGACGGTGGGCTGTCCCGCCTCGATACGCGGGTAGCAGAAAATACATTTTTCCGACTTGCCACTTTTCCAGTTGAAATAAATCTTTTTGTAAGGACACCCTGTCAGACACATGCGCCAGCCGCGGCATTTGTCCTGATCGATAAGCACGATGCCGTCTTCGTCACGTTTATAGATAGCGCCGCTCGGGCAGGTGGCGACGCAGGCGGGATTAAGACAGTGCTCGCACAACCGGGGCAGGTACATCATAAACGTGTTTTCATACTCGCCGAACATGGCTTTTTGCATGTGGTCGAAGTTCTTGTCCCGGGCGCGTTGCTCGAATTCGCCCCCCAGAATATCTTCCCAATTCGCGCTGCCAACGATTTTTTTCATCCGGCGACCAGTCAGCGCTGAGCGGGGTCGGGCCACCGGCTGTTGTTTACCCAAGGGTGCGTTATGCAGGTTTTGATAGTCGTAATCGAACGGCTCGTAATAATCATCGATTTCCGGCATATGAGGATTAGCGAAAATCTTCGACAATAAGCCGACCCGGCTGCCCATGCGCGGCTGGAGCCGGCCTTTGATGGTGCGGATCCAGCCCCCTTGCCATTTGTCCTGATCTTCCCAAGCATTGGGGTAACCGATCCCCGGCTTGCTCTCGACGTTGTTGAACCAGGCATACTCCATGCCTTCGCGACTGGTCCAGACATTTTTACAGGTGACCGAGCAGGTATGGCAGCCGATACATTTATCGAGATTGAGCACCATGCCAACTTGAGAGCGAATCTTCATTTTACCTTCTCCGTATAACGCGAAGTTCCTGCTGCCACATTGCCCTGGGCGTCGTCAGCATTCTCGTCATCCAGCCAGTCGATGCGGTCCATCCTGCGGATCACGACAAATTCATCGCGATTGGATCCGACTGTACCGTAATAGTTGAATCCATAGGCGAGCTGCGCATAACCACCGATCATATGGGTCGGTTTCGGACAAACCCTGGTGACAGAGTTGTGTATTCCCCCGCGCTGCCCGGTGATCTCCGAACCGGGAAGATTCATGATCCGTTCCTGTGCGTGATACATCATGATCATGCCAGCAGGGATGCGCTGGCTCACCACGGCCCGGGCGCTAAGGGCTCCATTGGCATTAAAGGCCTCCACCCAGTCGTTATCGGCAATACCCAGTTCCCGCGCGTCGTCCTCGCTTATCCAGAGGATCGGCCCGCCCCGGGATAAGGTCAGCATCAGCAGGTTATCGCTATAAGTGGAGTGGATGCCCCATTTCTGGTGTGGTGTTAAAAAGTTAAGCACCTTCTCCGGGTTGCCATTGGGTTTCAGATTTAGCAACGGCAACGCGGCCCTGGTATCAATGGGGGGACGGTAAACCAGCAGGCTTTCGCCAAAAGCCCGCATCCACTCGTGATCCTGATAAAGCTGTTGCCGGCCCGACAGGGTGCGCCAGGGGATCAGTTCATGCACATTGGTATAACCGGCAGTGTAGGACACATGCTCATCTTCTAGGCCGGACCAGATGGGGCTGGAGATGATTTTGCGCGGCTGCGCCTGCAAATCGCGAAAACGGATTTTTTCGTCTTCTTTATTGAGCGCCAAATGCCGGTGGTCGAGGCCTGTCATCACGCCCAACGCCTCCCAGGCTTTTACCGCCACCTGACCATTGGTTTCCGGCGCAAGGGAAAGGATCACTTCGGCGGCGTCAATCGCACTGTTTATATTAGGTCGCCCGGCAGCGGTGCCGTCGAGTTTAGTGCGATTGAGTTTTTTAAGAAAATCCACCTCGGTCTGGGTATTCCAATTGATGCCTTTACCGCCGTTGCCGAGTTTGTCCAGTAACGGGCCAAGGGAGGTGAAACGTTCATAGGTATTGGGATAATCCCGTTCCACCGTCATGAAATGCGGCGCGGTTTTACCCGGGATCAACGGGCATTCACCTTTTTTCCAGTCTTCCACACCAAAGGGCTGCCCCAGTTCGGCGGAGGAATCGTGCTGGATCGGCAAGGTGACCATATCAGTTTCTACCCCCAGATGCCCTTGGCAAACCTGTGAAAACGCGTGAGCGATGCCTTTGTAGATTTCCCAATCACTTTTGGATTCCCAGGCCGGATCTACCGCTGCCGAAAAGGGGTGAATAAAAGGATGCATATCGGAGGTATTAAGATCGTCTTTTTCATACCAGGTGGCAGTGGGTAGCACAATGTCGGAATACAGGCAGGTGCTGGACATGCGGAAATCCAGCGTTACCACCAAATCGAGCTTGCCTTCTCCTCCTTGGTCCCGCCATTCCACCTCCTCCGGCATCACTCCCCCCTGGCGACCCAAGTCCAGACCCTGGATACCGTGCTCGGTGCCCAGCAGATACTTCAGCATATACTCATGGCCTTTGCCGGACGAACCGAGCAAGTTGGAGCGCCAGACAAACAGATTGCGGGGGAAATTTTGCGGGTCGTCCGGCTGTTCGGCGGCAAACCGCAGTGACCCCTCCTGCAATGCCTTAGCGGTGTACGCCTGCGGCGTCAGGCCCGCGACTTGCGCCGCTCGGGCAATAAACAGCGGATTGGTGTTGAGTTGCGGCGCGGAAGGCAGCCAGCCCATACGCTCGGCGCGAACGTTAAAATCGATCAGGCTGCCGGTAAAACGGGATTTATCCGCCAGCGGCGACAGCAATTCTTGCGGAGACAGCGTTTCATAACGCCATTGGCTTGAATGATTATAAAAAAACGAGGTGCTGTTCATGTGCCGGGGCGGACGCTGCCAATCCAGGCCGAAAGCCAACGGTAGCCAGCCGGTTTGCGGCCGCAGTTTTTCCTGACCCACGTAGTGCGCCCAACCGCCGCCGCTTTGACCAATACAACCGCAGAACACCAGCATATTGATCAGACCCCGATAGCTCATGTCCATGTGATACCAGTGGTTAATACCGGCACCGAGGATGATCATCGATCGGCCGTGGGTTTTATCAGCATTATCACCGAACTCATGCGCCACCCGGATGATATTCTGGCGGGAAACGCCACTGATTTTTTCCGCCCAGGCCGGGCTATAGGCTTTGATTTGATCGTAATCCCCGGCGCAGTTATCATCCGCCAAGCCACGCTCGATGCCGTAGTTGGCCAGCGTCAGATCATAAACACTGGTGACCAGCACCTCACTGCCGTCCGCCAGTATCAGGGATTTCACCGGCAACTTGTGGCGCAGGATATTGTCCAGCGGCACGGCATTAAACTGGTCCCGTTCAATGCCGCCGAAATAGGGGAAACCCACCTCAACAACCTGGTCGTGTCTTGCTATCAAACTCAGTTGTAAACTGATCTCTTGCCCATTGTCGCCGTCGCGCTGCTGCAGGTTCCATTTGCCCTGCTCGCCCCAGCGAAAACCGATGGAACCCAAGGGCACCGTCAATTCGCCACTTTCTGAATCCACGGCCACGGTTTTCCATTGCGGATTATTACTTTGCCCCAAATTCGCCACCAGATCGGCAGCCCGCAGCAGGCGTCCCGCCGCATAATATCCGTCCCGCGGCTCCAGGATCACCAGCATCGGCATATCGGTATAACGACGGACGTAATCCAGGAAATACTCGCTTTTGCGATTGATATGGAACTCTTGCAGGATCACATGACCCAGCGCCAGCGCTAATGCGCTGTCAGTGCCCTGTTTGGGATGCAACCACAGGTCGCACAGTTTGGCCACTTCAGAGTAATCGGGGGTCACCGCGACGGTTTTGGTGCCTTTGTAGCGCACTTCGGTGAAAAAATGGGCGTCCGGCGTCCGGGTCTGGGGCACGTTGGAGCCCCAGGCGATGATATAGGAAGAGTTATACCAGTCCGCCGCCTCCGGTACATCGGTTTGTTCGCCCCAGGTCATCGGCGAGGCGGGCGGTAAATCACAATACCAGTCATAAAAACTCAAGCAGACGCCGCCGATTAACGACAGATAGCGGGTGCCAGCCGCGTAGGACACCATTGACATGGCCGGTATGGGAGAAAAACCGATGATCCGATCCGGACCGAAGGTCTTGGCGGTATAGACATTGGCAGCAGCGATCAGCTCGTTGGCTTCCGCCCAGGTGGTACGGACAAAACCGCCGCGCCCGCGCGCTTGTTTGTAGCTGCGGGTGGCGTCAGGGTTAGCCATAACGGCGGCCCAGGCGTCCACCGGATCGGCATGGGTCGCACGGGCCTCACGCCATAAAACCAGCAGCAATTTACGTATCTGGGGATATTTCAGCCGGTTGGCGCTGTAAAGATACCAGGAATAACTGGCGCCGCGTGGGCAGCCTCGCGGCTCATGGTTAGGCATATCGGGGCGGGTACGCGGATAATCGGTTTGTTGGGTTTCCCAGGTCACCAGACCGTTTTTCACGTAAATTTTCCAGCTGCAGGAGCCGGTACAGTTCACGCCATGAGTGGAGCGCACGATTTTATCGTGTTGCCAGCGGCTGCGATAGCTGTCTTCCCAATCACGATTGGTATTCAGCGTCTGGCCGTGTCCGTCGGCAAAAGGTTTATCCAACTGGCTGAAGTAGCGGAACCTGT
This sequence comes from Acerihabitans sp. TG2, assembly GCF_035013185.1. Taxonomy (NCBI): domain Bacteria; kingdom Pseudomonadati; phylum Pseudomonadota; class Gammaproteobacteria; order Enterobacterales; family Pectobacteriaceae; genus Acerihabitans; species Acerihabitans sp. TG2. The sequence goes on along the minus strand of NZ_JAYGJO010000005.1, from coordinate 123,708 downwards.
CAAGAAATTTGCTCATCCGAATATCTCCAGGTAGGTCATTTTAAAAAAACATTATTTTGCCTAGTCAACGGTCAACAGTTATTGATGCCTAGCGCGGTTTTTTTGTTGCCAAGCCGTTATTGATATTACGACCGTAGACCAACCAGGTGATCAGTACGCAAACCACGTAAAACACCAGGAAGAGCTTCATCGCCCCCGCCGGCGAACCGGTCAACGACAACGACATGCCGAACGCCTGAGGAATAAAAAAACCCCCCGCTGCCCCGATGGCCGAAATAAACCCCAATGCGGCGGCAGATTCGGTGGCGGCTTCCCGCTGTGCTTTTTCCTCGCTGCCGCCGCTAGCCAATACTCGCGTCACGGACATCTTGCGTAAAATCACCGTAATCATTTGGAAGGTGGAACCGCTGCCCAGCCCGGCGGTGAGGAACAACATCAGAAACACGCCGAGAAACCCAACAACGGAGCCACCCTGACCCTGGTCGGGCAATGTCAGAAACAGCAGGGCCACAAATACCACCATCAGTACGAAATTCACCAGTGTCACCCGGATACCACCGAGCCGGTCCGACAACGCACCACCGACCGAACGCGCCAACGCGCCGATAAACGGGCCGAAAAAAGCGTAATGCAGGATTTGCATCGTGGGAAACTGGGTTTTCGCCAGCATGGCGAACCCGGCCGAAAAGCCAATAAATGAACCGAAGGTGGCCAGATAGAGCAGGCTTAGGATCCACATATGCCCACGTTTAAGCACGGTTAACTGCCTGCCCAGCGATGCCTTGGCAGTGGCCAGATCGTTCATGCCGAACCAGGCCGCCAGCGTCGCGACAATCAATAATGGAACCCACACCCAAGCGGCGTTCTCCAACCATATCCGGCTGCCATCTCCCTGGAGATGACCGCTACCACCAAACAGGGAGAACATCGACCAGGAGATCGCCAGAGGAGCCACCAGTTGCATGACGCTTACCCCAAGATTGCCCATACCGCCATTCAGTCCCAACGCACTGCCCTGCATAGCTTTCGGAAAGAAAAAACTGATGTTGGCCATGCTGGAAGCGAAGTTGGCGCCGGCGAACCCGCACAGCAGGGAGATGGTGACAAACACGCCAAACGACGTGTGCGGATCCTGTACCGCCACCCCCAACCACAGGCAGGGAATGACCATGAACAGGGTACTGATGGCCGTCCAGCGCCGGCCGCCCAACAACGGCACCATAAAAGAATAAGGCACCCGTAGAATGGCCCCCGACACCGCCGGCAGCGCGGTAAGTAAAAAGAGTTGGTTGGTGGTAAAGTTGAAACCGACCTTATTCAGGTTGACTGCCACGGCGCTAAACAGCATCCAGACACAAAACGACAGCAACAGACAATATATGGAAATCCACAGATTGCGGCGCGCGATAGGCTGTCCGTGGGTACGCCAAAATTCAGGTTGCTCCGGATGCCATTCTTTTATGACAGCGCCACGGAGTTCGCTAATGGGTTGGGTCAGGGGGATCATCACAAGCCTCGCTCGGGGTCAGAAGAGTATTGTTGTTGCCGCTACCCTAACAACCTTTGCCCGCCAGAAATTGATACAAATCAAGCTGACGCTGGACGCTGAAATGGCCGAAAAGAGGGTCATACCCTTAGTAAGTAGAAGGTTTTACAGAAAAAAAGAATGGGATTCAATAGGCTGGCAATTTATTGAAAAAAGAGTGTTATTCATTATTTGCCGCTGGCTATTAGGGAGTACTCCATAAGGGGTATAGGGTAATTCACGCTGCGGGGGAACAATGAGTGTCTATTGGCAACCTGTCCGGGTAAAAAGCCATAAGGCCAATGCGTCGTGAGCTCGTTCCCGGCTGATGTTCTCGACAAGTCGGTCTTGTTACATCCTTTTCGCAACACAGGTATGTCCACTTATGATGAGACAGATTTCCGTGCCGCTTTCCATTGTTCACCAGATGGCGCTATTAATGCTAACCCTGAGCTTACTGGGTATCGGCGGCATGAGCCTCTCCCTATGGATGGCCCACAGCATGCAGGGCAACGCTCATGCTATTAACAAGGCGGGTTCCTTGCGCATGCAGAGTTACCGGTTATTGTCGCGGGTTCCCCTGGATAAGGACAGTTTCCCGCTCCTGACAGAGTTGGAACAGGATCAATTGGGCAACGACCTGCAACAATCGGTTCGGCGAGAACACCTGACCGGTCAATATCTGGCACTGCACGATTATTGGTTGACCCACTTGAAACCACACTTGTTGCAGGCCCGCCATCCCCAGGATGCCACCGTCGATGTGGCGGAGTTTGTCCGTCAGCTAGATGCGCTGGTATCCGCCATCGATCGGAAAACTGAACACCGGCTGATGTTGGTGGCGTTGATACAAAAAGTGGAGATCGGTTTATCCCTGCTGCTGTTGATGGGAACAATTCTTTATTTACGCCGGCGCTTACTGCAGCCCTGGCGGCTGCTGCTGCTTCAGGCCAACGCTGTGGCCGCTGGCGATTTCAGCCGACGTTATCCGCTGCCGGCGGGCTGCGCAAGCCAGAGTCACCATGAAATGGACCTGCTCGGCCTGACATTGAACAGCATGTCACACTCCTTATCACAAATGTATGCTGAACTTGAGCGGCGAGTGACGGAAAAGACCGCCGATTTACAGCAAAAAAACCGGGTGCTGGATTATCTCTATCGCACCAGCTGGCAGTTGCATAACAACCAGCCGTTGAACCAACGGCTGTTGCCGGTGCTCGATGAATTGCAAACCCTAACACCGTTGCGCGAAATCCAGATCAGATTGTACGAAAGTAATGGTGAGGAACAACTGGATAATACGGCGGAGAATGTCTATCCCGCAAGGCCGGAAGAGGACGAGGAACTGCAGCTTCTGAGTTGGAGCCTGCAGGATAAACTGGGTAATTACGGCCTGGTGCTGGCGCGATATCCGGTACGGCAACCGTTGAATAATCCTCAGCAACGTCTCATGTCCACGTTGATTGAGCAGATCACCAGTACGCTGGCGCTGGAGCGACAATCTGAGCATCAGCAACAAATTCTGTTAATGGCGGAACGTACCGCCATCGCCGCCGAATTACACGACAGTATTGCCCAGTCTTTGTCATGTTTAAAATTGCAAATAAGCTGCCTGCAGATGCAAAGCCAGGATACGGCGCCCAAAAATAAACTGTTGATGCAACAGATGCGAGAGGAAATGAATACCGCTTACTGCCAGCTACGTGAATTGCTGACGACGTTCCGCCTGAGTATGACCGAGCCGGGCTTGCGGGCAGCACTAAAAGTGGCGGTGGATGAGTTTTCCGTTAAGCTGGGATTTCGCATCGATTTCGATTATCAACTGCCCGCCGGCACATTCACGCCGCACCAGGTGATACACTTGATTCATATTTGCCGCGAAGCGCTGAATAACGTGCTTAAACACGCACAGGCTACCCAGGTCAGTGTTACGGCGGACAATGAAGGCGGTGAGATTGTGCTGAGCATTTGCGACAACGGCCGTGGCCTGCCGGACGAGCAGGAACGCCCCCATCATTACGGCTTGGTTATTATGCGAGATCGCGCCGTCGGGTTGCCCGGGCAATGCCGGATAATTCGCCTTCCTGCCGGCGGTACCAAAGTGCGGGTAGTGGTCTACCCGAAACCGCTGGCGATACAATAAGGCAAAAAGGGACCTGTCATGAGCGATGAAGACACCGCAACCATTTTACTGATAGACGATCATCCGATGCTGCGCAGCGGGGTCAGGCAGTTAATCAGCCTGGACGGTAACCTGCGGGTTGTTGCGGAAGCCACCAATGGCGAACAAGGCGTCAGGCTGGCGAAAGAATGGGATCCCGATTTGATTCTGCTGGATCTTAATATGCCAGGGATGAGCGGTCTGGATACGCTCGATGAGATGCGCCACATTGAGCTTTCCGGCCGGATCGTGGTATTCACGGTGTCCGACCACGAGGATGATGTGATCACGGCCATTAAACACGGTGCAGACGGTTACCTGCTGAAAGATATGGAACCGGAGGATCTACTGGGATCCCTCCGGCAGGCGGCGGCAGGCAAGATGGTGCTCAGTGCAGCGCTGATGCCGGTGCTGGCGGCGGGACTGCGGGAAAATCGCCCCGGCGCCGAACGGGATATCCAGACCCTGACCCCGCGCGAGCGGGATATTTTGAAATTACTGGCCCATGGGCTATCCAATAAACTTATCGCCCGCAAGCTGGATATCACCGAAAGCACGGTAAAAGTCCACGTCAAACATTTGCTGAAAAAAATGAAGCTGAAATCCCGCGTCGAAGCCGCAGTCTGGACCTTGCAAAACCGGACGCTGTAACACGGCCGAGTGTTTACGTCCCGACCGGAACCGCACATTGTCAGCCTGGTATATCAACCAGCGATCGCCTTATGAGGCAATTCCACCGGTGCCATTGGCCGCTGGGCCACCCACACCTTCCCCTGCTCCACTTTCACCGGCCAGACATTGACCCGCAGGCTGCAATCATCGGGGCAAACACCGTCACGCAAACGAAAACGTTTTTTATAGAGCGGAGAAATGACCACCGGTTCCCCGGCGACATCGCCAATAATGCCGCGTGACAGCACATTGGCACCGCTTCCTGGCTCTAGATTGTCGAGCACATAGACCTGTTGCCCGTTTCCAGGCAAATAAAACAGCGCAATCTGCCGCTGTCCTACCCGTGCGGGGATGCCCGCATTAGCCGGGATATCCGCCAATGCCCCCATCCGCAACCATGCTTCCCCATCGACCGTCTCCGGCGTCAACGACGCGGTGGTTTTTTCCCCGCCACGAGCCGGGCGGATCTGCCCGCGTTCCTGCACCATCACCACCGTTTCGTCGGGGTTGTCGCTGTTCAGGTAGGCACGAAACAGCGGCAACCGATCCGGGCTTTCTAGCGTGGTACGCCATTCGCACTGGTAGGTGTCGACCACCCAGCGCATTTCCCGGTCCAGTTCGTCGACAATATGCAAACTGTCCTGCAGGATCACTTGCCGGAGATAGTCAACCCCGCCGTCCATGTTGTCCAGCCAGGTGCTGGTACGTTGCAACCGGTCGGCGGTGCGGATATAAAACATCAACACACGATCAATGGTACGTATCAGGGTCTCATTGTCCAGATCACTGGCAAAGAGATCAGCATGGCGGGGTTTCATGCCGCCATTGCCGCAAACATAGAGATTCCAGCCGCTATTTGTTGCGATGACACCGATATCCTTGCCCTGCGCTTCAGCACACTCACGGGTACAGCCAGAGACTCCCATTTTAAATTTGTGCGGCGAGCGCAGCCCTTTGTAACGGTTCTCCAACTGGATTGCCAACGCGGTGGAGTCCTGTACACCAAACCGGCACCAGGTGGATCCTACACATGATTTCACCGTGCGCAGAGATTTACCGTAAGCATGGCCGGTTTCAAAACCGGCATCCACAAGTTCGCGCCAAATGGCGGGCAGTTGTTCCTGGCGGGCCCCGAACATGGCTATCCGTTCTCCACCGGTTATTTTGGTGTACAGGTTATAACGCTGCGCTACCTGGCCGATGGCGATAAGCCCCAGCGGAGTGATCTCGCCCGCCGGTATGCGCGGTATCACCGAATAGGTGCCGTCTTTCTGAATATTAGCAAAAAAACGATCGTTGGTATCCTGTAACGGCAGATGCTGAGGTTGCAATAAATAGTCGTTCCAGCACGACGCCAGAATCGACCCTGCCAGCGGCTTGCAGATTTCACAACCAAGGCCCCGGCCAAAACGACTAATAAGTTCGTCAAATGAACGGATATCATTGACCCGGATCAGGTGATACAGCTCTTGTCGTGAATAAGCAAAGTGTTCGCAGACGTCTTTTTTCACTTCTACGCCCAGTTGCGTCAGCTGATATTCAATGATCTGCTTCACCAGCGGAACACATCCGCCGCAGCCGGTGCCAGCCTTGGTGCGAGCCTTTATGGCACCGATATCCAAGCAACCGTCCTTTACCGCTGTGCAGATATCGCCCTTGCTGACATCATGGCAGGAACAAATCTGCGCCTGGTTAGGCAGTCCCGCTACGCCAAGCGCTTTGGCGCCATCGCCATCGCCAGCCGGCAGTATCAGGCTTTCCGGATGGGGCGGCAATGCCATGTGATTGAGGGTCATTTGCAGCAGGGTAAGGTACTCACTGCTGTCGCCTACCAGTACTGCCCCCAACAAATGTTTACCGTCGGCGGAGACAACTATCTTTTTGTATACATCTGCCGGACCATCGGTCCACTGGTAAGATTGGCTGCCCGGCGTGCGGGCAAGGGAATCCCCCACCGAAGCCATGTCCACCCCCAGCAGTTTCAGCTTGGTGCTCATATCTGCACCGAGAAAAACCGCGTCCTGTTTTGCCAATACTGCAGCGGTGATTCGCGCCATCTGGTATCCCGGCGCTACCAGGCCGAAGTTACGCCCCTGCCATGCAGCACATTCGCCAATGGCGAAAATATCCGGATCGGAGCTAAGGGTCTGGCCATCAATGACAATGCCACCCCGGACACCGATTTTCAGGCCGCACTCCCTGGCGAGTTGATCCCGTGGCCGGATACCGGCGGAAAATAATACCAGATCGGTATCCAACGTATCGCCCCCGGCAAAGCAAAGCCGCAAGCGGCCATGATTACCCACCGTGATTTCCCGGGTATCCTTGCCGGTATGCACAAGGACCCCCAGCGCTTCAATTTTGCGCCGCAGCATCTCAGCGCCGCCTTCATCCAGTTGCACCGCCATCAGGCGCGGCGCAAATTCCACCACATGGGTTTCCAATCCCAGTTGTCTGAGAGCATTGGCAGCCTCCAGTCCCAGCAAACCGCCACCGATGACCACGCCAATTTCCGAACGACGCGCCCTCGCGGCAATGGCATCCAAATCATCCAGTGTACGGTAAACCAGACAACCTTCGCGCTCGCTGCCGGTGATGGGTGGGACAAAAGCATAAGAACCGGTGGCGATAACCAACTTGTCGTAGGAAAGGTCTTTACCCTGGCTATCAACCACGCAATGGCGCGCGCGATCGATACCGATAATAGTGCTTGCACTGCGTAGCTCAATGCCATTGTCCACAAAAAAACCAGGCGTCACCAACGACAAGGATTCGGCGCTACGTCCGGCAAAATACTCCGACAAGTGCACTCGATCATAGGCCGGATACCGCTCCTCGCCGAAGACCACAATGCGATATTGCTGATGTAGGCCATGCTCCACCAGCCTTTCCAGAAAATGATGACCCACCATGCCGTGGCCAATAACAATTAATACCGGTTTTTTCATGACATCATCCTTTGCGACGGGTGGCCACAGGCTATCGCCGAGAAAATAACCGGGCTGCAGCCCCCTGAAAAACAAAAAGCGCCCACAAATATACGAATAATCGTATACCTATGGACGCCTTTGTCCGTTTGTGTCCCACCGACCCTCATTGGCCCACGGAACAGAATGTATATAACGTTTTATCTAACAGTAATACGGCCGATTCGCCGGTGAAGAAATCACACCGCTCATCACGAATGCCTTTTTACCAGGTTGTTATGCGTATCAACCCCGCCTCACGCCACCAATGCGTTGAAACAATCCAGATTAATTTGCAACACCCGTCACTCAGGGATGACTCGGCAATATATCAGCGATAGTCAGCATCGCAGTGGCAATGTCGATGAGTTTTTTATTCTGGCTCATCGCCATCCCTCGTAGAGTAGTATAAGCCTCTTGCTCACTCAATCCCCTGTGTTGCATCAATAAACCTTTCGCCCGTTCAATTTGCCTGCGCTCATTCAGGGTAACCCGCAGGACGGCAAGCTCCTGATCCATGGACTGCAGACGACGATCTTGCTGCTGGATCAGCACCAGCAATGAACGCCCCAACTGCGGGGGCAGCCCATCTCCGTGCAACCAACCATTCGCTGGCAAACAGCTTCCATTGCCGGTGACAAATACCGCATAGTCTGGCGGTTGTTCATCTTGGCGGCTCATGAATGTTTCGATATCCGCCTGCTGGTCATTTCCGGCCAGTTCGGCCGCGTCAATGCATTCCTGACACCGCGCCAGCAACAATTGCTCCAGCCCTTCCTCAACCTGTTTCATTCCGTCAAGACGCCGACTCGCCAAGGTAAACCAGCGCTGTCCTTCCTCTTGCGCTGAGATACTCGCCACGGTGCGGGTGCACGCGATGCGCCTGAAGCGTTCGAACTCGCTATCAGCAGCCTGATCTGACCAGCGTCTGCGGCTCATCTCATCAGTGAAGTCAAGAAACCGCTCAAAACAGCGTTCCTGGCTGTCGATGAGTTCCACCATTTGCCGGCGCATGCCATCGTCAAAATACCCCGCAGCAAAAGCGGCCGAGCCCAACGCCCGCTCCTGACCGGCAAATTCTTTGCCTTGCATAAAACTGAGCATGGCTATCAGCGCGCGTGTTATCGTCGGTTCAGCGGCGGTATCCGTCAATTCAGACACCAGCGCCAACAAATGACGGATAATATCGTTGAAAAAAGCCGTCATCCCCGGTTGTGGCAGAGAACGCTCGTGGATTTTCCGGCGCAGCGGTGACAATACACTCAGGGCGTAGACGGTGCTGGCCATCCGGCTGAACAGCCGCGAGGACTGCGGCAAGGCGGCAGCCGTTTTCTCAAGCTGTATCAGAGCGTCCATCACCGGACGTTGGGCGATATCCACTGCGTTCACCCGCCGGGTCAACTCATCAGCAAAACGGTTTCCCGTTGAGCAGAGATAGAGATTGGACGCGCCGCGCTCACATTGCAACATATGTACCAACTGACTTATTTTGCCTACCAGCTCGCCGCTTTTCAGCAGGTAATGCAGATTATTGAGTTCGCACTGGCGCGAGGCGAGAAGAAAATGAATGGCTGTAGAGGAGTCTGCGCGCATGGGAGGGTTTCCGTCCGGCTAATTACCTATTTTTATGAATAATGCTTTTATGCATAATGCGTGAAGCATGAAGCATGAAGCATGAATCTACACCATCCGAAGATCATTTCGCTATCAATACGGGAATTGCTGCGGCTAAGATTCAGTTTTCCTGATGCCGGTGGCTATCACAAAAAGGATCTTCTCGTGAATGATAGTGAATTTTCGTTTTGCTTCGGTATGCTATCGAGGCCGCCAGGAAAAGCGTATTTTGATCCTGATCGCGACTACAAGCCCGATTTATTCAACAAACCCGATTTTTTTAGCAAGCAACGTGGCAAAACGCAGTGTTATTCGTTCACCGCTTTCATCCGTCTTGTGTAACTGCCCTGCATCTTCATTGTATTTTATGATCTCCCATCCCTGATAATATGCCTTAAGTTCATCAGACTTAAAGGTAAATGGAAAAGGCAATCGGCACGGATAGTCAGGACTGTCCATCGCCGCAACAATCAGGTTATACCCTCCGGTAACGGTGCAAGACTGCATATTTTCGATCAGTGAGGGAATTCGATCACGATCAAGAAACATAAACACGACAGTAGAGAGAATTAAATCGAAACTGCCTGTTAAGGCCATAGTGTTTAAATCTTTTATCTCTGCGGTGATCCCCGACAATTTTTCCAGTTCAATGAGATGTTGTATACGATCGATACTGTCAGGGTTTTTATCCCAGGCGGTGACATTAAATCCCTTCCGGTTCAGGTAAAGGGCATTGCGACCGACACCGCACCCCAAGTCCAGGACCTGACCAGGAGCAATAATTTTTGCAACCTCAATCACGTCTGAATGCGTCCTCGTCATCTGATATTTTTTAGTGAAATAATCCTCAACAGTACAATAGAACGTCAACTGGCACTGCATATCATCTGAAAAGGAAACAATGCGGTGCCATTGCTGGGGTTCAACAAACGGCGTAAGACTCTCTGGGGTAAATATCTGGGTCTCAGTGACTTTGCCGAACTCCGTGGTCATGGCAAAGGTTAATGAACCTTGCAAAATAACTAGCTTGGCCCAAGTACCCATTTCGGTATTGTGCTGCTGCATAAAATTTTCAGGTAGGTTTTTACTGTTCCAAATAGGCATTGTTTTGTAAGGCAATAACTCGTTCATGCGTGTTTTCCTAGATTATTCAGAATATTGATTCAGTCTGTATGCTGATCAATAAGGTAATTTACGCAGCAGCGTAAAAGCCTGTGACGTACTTTCTTCAGTAGCGATAAATGCACAAAGCTGTCCCTGAGGGTCATGCCCTTGCGCCATCATGCCCTTACTGCTCATCGTTATTTCCCAACTCAGATCAGTTCGACGAGTCTCTCCGGCAAAAAACAGCGGCAGATCCGGCGTTTTGACCTTAACTAGCATAACCGAAAGACGCAGTGTTCCCGTCCCGCCCAGCAAATTTTTCGCCAGAGTCATTGCACCCAGCTGCGCCGGTTGCAGGAACGGCTGTACCTTACCTTCAATTTCGGCGCAATCTCCCAGCGCATAAATATCAGGATCCGAGGTTTGCAGTTGGCCGTTGACCAGAATACCGCGCTGAGTATTCAAACCGGCGTCAGCAGCAAGTGAAGTCTCCGGCTTCAGGCCGATGGCGGCGATCACCGCGCCAGCGTTGATTGTCAGGCCATTTTTCAGCGAGACGTCTAACCCTTTTGCCGTTTTATCGATGCGAATCAGCTCATTATTCAATGCCATCTCAACGCCCATCTGGCTAAATTTATGCTGCAAACGGCTACTGATTTTAGCAGGCATCACCGCAGCTAACAGGCTATGAGCACGATCCACCAGCGTGACCTGCTTACTGGCACGAGACAGATCCATTGCCAGTTCGGTACCAATCAGACCGCCGCCCAGCACGACAATCCGCTGAGCTAAGTGTAAAACGTCCTGATGTTGCCGGTATTCAGCCTGACTGTTGAAGGTGAAAATCCATTCTTTTCCCGAAACCGAAGGCAAGATGGCCTGGGCGCCGGTAGCCAGAACCAGTTTCTGATAATTGAAACGTTGCTCGCCGCAAAAAATTTGCTTCCTCTGACGGTCAATCGCCGTTACTCGCGTATGCGTATGTAAACTGAGGCTATTTTCCTGGGCAAACTGCTGAGCGTCCTGACGCGTCAGATCGTCAGCTTTTTGCCTCAAACTGAAAACATGGCTCAGATCTGGCTTGTTATATTCGTCACCGCTGTCGGCCGCAATCAGGGTGATAGCCACCCGTTTGTCAATGCGGCGAATATTTTTCACCAGTTGGCGCGCCGCAAAACCGGAACCGATAATGATAATATTCTGTTCCATTTGACCTCCTGTCACATCGGATCAAATACGGATTTTCCCAGCGCGCAGCCTGGGCAAAGGAAAGATTCCGGAACATCAGACCATGCAGTACCCAGCGAAATATCCTGTAGAGGTTCGCCCAGTTCCGGGTCATACACCCACTGGCAAACGGTACAAATCATGGAAACACCAGCATCCAATTTCTGTTCGGGATCACCGCAAGGCGCAAACGGCGCGATCGCATTGATCGGGTGCTGCGCCCATTCGTGGGCAATGTTACGACCATGTTCGCGGCATTCCTCCAGTGCGCCGCCATCGGGTCGCCATTTGGTTTTTAATGACAGGGAGATATCAAACCCGGCATCCATCAGGCGGGTCTGAATGCGATCCACTGCCCCCCCGGTCCAGCCAAAACTACCAAACGCAGCGGCTTTTTTATTGCGAAAACGCAGGCCTGCCAACTCTTCCAGCATTCCAGCGACCTTTGGCATCATCACATTATTCATTGTGGAAGAACCTACCAGTACACCTTTGGAACGGAAAATTTGTGTCAGGATCTCGTTCTTATCATGACGAGAAATATTATAGATTTTCACTGCAACGAGGGGATCGGTATCATGAATACCCTGAGCAAGCGCGTCAGCCATCATGCGGGTATTGGACGACATGGTATCGTAAAAAATAGTGATGCGATCTTCCTGGTAGTCCGCCGCCCATTCAAGGTATTTAGCCACGATTTGCGTCGGATTGTCGCGCCATACCACGCCGTGGGAGGTGGCAATCATATCAACCGGCAGATTAAAACCGAGGATCTCGTTAATTTTTGGCGTCACCAGGCGGCTAAATGGTGTCAGGATGTTGGCATAATAACGGGCGCACTGCTCGTAGAGTTCAGCCTGATCGACTTCATCATTAAACAGATGCTCGTCGCAATAATGCTGACCAAAGGCGTCGTTGCTAAAAAGTACCGCGTCGCCAGTCATGTAAGTCATCATGCTGTCCGGCCAATGCAGCATCGGTGTTTCAACAAAAATCAGCTGCTTACCCTGGCCAATATCCAGCGTGTCGCCGGTTTTCACCGTATGGAAATTCCATTCTGGGTGATGATGGTGGCCGTTAATCGAATCGATTGCATTGGGGGTACAGTAAATTGGTGTATTGGGAATGTGCGACATAAGCTCGGTCAGCGCACCGGCATGGTCTTCTTCCGCATGGTTGATAACAATATAATCTAGGGTCGTTAAGTCGATTTCCTTTTCCAAATTCGCCACAAAGTCGTGGCTAAACTTATGGTCGACCGTATCAATCAGCACGTTCTTACCTTCACGGATCAGATAACTGTTGTAGCTGCTGCCCTGATGGGTTTTGTATTCGGTGCCATGAAAGTCGCGAACTTCCCAATCTTTTTGCCCAACCCAAGTGATATTGTTTTTTACCTGAACAGCCATGATTGCATCCTGAATAAGTGAAGTGTTTACTTCATTTAATAAGGCAAGGGGCATGCCAGATTTATTTAATTGATTTTAAACAAATTTAAATTGTTTAAGTCATTTTGACATTGAGGTATTATGGTCATATTGACTATAACTGTGTCTAAATGACAACTATGAGCCTGTCGATTCAATCTCTGGCGAATATCGCTATCGAACTACAACACGGTCTTACCGGTGAAGACCGTTTTCAGCGCCTGATCGGCAGTGTGAGAAAACTGCTTGAATGCGATGCTTCTGCATTGTTGCGTTATGAGAACCAGCAATTCCGGCCGTTAGCGATTGATGGTTTGTCCCCGGATGTCCTTGGCCGTCGTTTTCCGCTGTCATCCCACCCACGGCTGGAAGCCATTGCCCGCGCGGGCAACGTGGTACGTTTTCCGGCCGACAGCCACTTGCCCGATCCTTACGATGGTTTGATTCCCGGACACAATGAATTAAAAGTCCACGCCTGTATTGGGCTACCGCTGTTTGCCGATCAGGAACTGATTGGTGCGTTGACGTTCGATAGCATGAATCCAGCGCAATTTGATGCATTCAGCGATGAAGAACTTTGGCTGATTGGCGCGCTGGCATCATCAGCGATGAATAATGCGTTGCTGGTGGATGCGCTTGAAAAGCAGGCATTACCGGCAAGCAGTGGGGCTAACGGCAGAAAACAGACGTCCTATCGAACAGATGAAGAAATGGTCGGGCTTTCCTCATCGATGCAACAGCTTCGGCACGAAATCAGTGTGGTCGCAGGCTCGGATCTAAATGTCCTGATCACCGGCGAAACCGGCGTCGGCAAAGAACTGGTCGCCAATGCCGTTCATCATTCATCACCACGCGCCGGCAAACCTCTGGTGTATCTGAACTGCGCGGCGTTGCCGGAAAATGTGGCGGAAAGTGAGTTGTTTGGCCACGTAAAAGGCGCATTTACCGGTGCGATTCACAACCGCATCGGCAAGTTTGAAATGGCTGACAACGGCACGCTGTTTCTCGATGAAATCGGCGAACTGCCACTGGTGTTGCAGGCCAAACTCCTGAGGGTGATTCAATTTGGCGACCTGCAACGCGTAGGCGAAGACAGTACCAAACGTGTCAATGTGCGCATCTTAGCCGCCACTAACTGCGACCTTAAAAGAGCTGTCGTTGACGGACATTTCCGTGTTGATCTGTTCCACCGTCTGAGCGTTTTCCCGCTTTACGTGCCACCGTTGCGTGAGCGCAAAGGAGATATCATTCTGCTCGCCGGTTTTTTTGTCGAGCATATCAAAAACAAACTCGGGATAGCGCAACTCAGCCTACCAGCGGACACCCTGACCATGCTGGTTAATTACGGCTGGCCGGGGAATGTACGGGAGATGAAACACGCCCTTGAGCGCGCAACGGTGTTAGCGCGTGCATCGCAAAATCAGAAGGAAGTTGTGCTACACCCTCATTTGTTCAATATCCAACCATCAGCATCGGACACGCCAGAAGAATATACCAACGCTGAGATGAAACCCTCTGCCGGGATCACACCATGCCTTCAACAAGCCACGCAGCATTTCCAACGTCAACTCATCACCCGAGCTTTGCAAGAAAATCAGATGAACTGGTCTGCCAGTGCAAAGGCTCTTGGTGTGGATGGCGGTAATCTTCACAGGCTTGCTAAGCGGTTGGGGATGAAGTCTCAAAGCCGATTTTGAACTATTTTCCTTATAAAAGTACATCTAGCTGGTATTTGAGCCAGTGAATATGCGCCAGAGTATTGATATGCTCACAACGCCTATTTACACCAAACCTAGCTAGGAACCACCCTCTTCGTTTTTTGCAATAAGGTGCACCCACACATCAGCGACCTGTGCTGGGAAAAATATTGCGTGATGAAAATCATACATTGTTTGGATAAAATCAGTGCATGGATACCGACTTGCTGCTCGCCCTATAAAACCCCGATGACCAGTACTCTTTGACGTTGAAGTTAGCGATCCTATCGGCAACCGCGCCTTTTTATCACACAGGTCCGTCATAAGTAAAATTTGTGATCGAGATAAATAAAACGGTGTTTTATTTTTAATACTCTATGTATTACCAGAGGGGCTGGCAGAGTAAGAATCTCATACGGCATTATTTTTTATAACACGCCGCTGTAGCCTATTGCTTATTTTTTAGTGCATGGCTAGTGCCTATTATATTTTTTTTGCGCTAACGTAACCGATTCACTGAAATAAGGAGCAAAACATGACGTTTACGCCTTCGCCTGGCCGGACGCTGCTGCTGGGGCTGATCGCTTTTACCCTCAGCAGCGTGGCGGATGCCGCACAGTATCAGGCCGTGGTGTCACCGCAGGCACAGAATAATGAGTTTGCAACCATTGCGGCGGCGCTGAAATCAGCCCCCGCGGACGATACGCCGTTTACCTTGTTGCTGAAAAAAGGCGTTTACCATGAACGTCTGGAGATCAACCGCGCCAACGTGACCTTAAAAGGCGAAGCGCGCGATGAGACGATAATTACCGCCACCACGGCCTCCGGCATGTTGAACCCGCAGGGCAAAAAATGGGGTACGTCGGGCAGCAGCACCGTACTGGTGAATGGCAAAAATTTCACCGCCGAGAATCTGACCATCCGTAACGGCTTCGACTTTCCTGCCAATCAGGCGCTGGCAGATGGCGCACCAGGCAAATTGAAGGATACCCAGGCGGTGGCGCTGTTGCTGGCCGAGAACAGTGACCGGGCGCGTTTTAAACACGTGAAGCTTGAAGGTTATCAGGACACACTTTATAGCAAAACCGGCAGCCGCAGCTATTTCACCGATTGCGACATCAGCGGCCACGTGGACTTTATTTTCGGCTCGGGGATCATGGTCTTCGATCATTGCAAGATTATCGCCCGTAATCGTGGCGATATTGCGCCGCCCTATGGTTATCTCACCGCCCCAAGCACCAAAATCACTGCGCCCTATGGGCTGATTTTTTTGCACAGCCAATTACTGAAAGAACCCGGTGTGCCGGAAAAAAGCTTTGCCCTTGGCCGACCCTGGCATCCCACCACCACGTTTAACGATGGCCGCTACGCCGACCCAGACGCCATCGGGCAGTCGGTGTTTATTGATTGTTATATGGACGACCACATCTACGGCTGGGACCGCATGTCAGGTAAGGATAAACAGGGTGCCGAAATCTGGTTTTCCCCCCAGAGCTCACGCTTCTTTGAAGCACACAGCCGCGGGCCGGGCGCCGCGATCAATCCAGACCGACCACAACTGACGGATGCGCAACTGGCGACCTTTACCTTGCCGGCCATCTTTGGGGACTGGGTGCCCAACTAAGTCACGCGCAAACAGGACAGGGGGAGTACTGGCTGCAATAACATACATTTTTTCACCCTGTCGCCTTACTGGAATTCGGTAAAACCGCCCCATTGCCGAATGCCTCGTTTTTTACTGCGGTGGTAGCATAATGGGTTGTTGGCAGGTACCTTCATGACAGAGCTCTCTATTTCTGGAAGGTACCATCATGGTCATTGCGTGTTTACATACTGCGGCGAGCAATATCTCTATTTTCGACACGGCGGCAAAAGATCTTGGCATATCACCCCATAAAGTGAGTCATGTCGTTATGCCGCATTTGCTGGCAGCAGCAGAAAAAACCGGGGGGATGACGTCAGAACAGCGGGAGAACCTCACTCGCTACTTACAAAGTCAGACGCCTTTTTTTGATGCCATTGTCATTACCTGCTCGACTCTGGGGCCGATTGCAGACCGCTTTGATGACGGCGGCCATCACTGTCCTGTTTACAGAACGGACAGAATGCTCGCCGAAGCATTACAACACAGACCAGGAAAATCGGTGGTGCTGTATGCTGCAGAATCAACTTTAGACGCGACGACAGCATTATTCTGCTCTGGAGCGTTGCTGTCGCAAAACCCGGAGGTTATTTTTGTACCAGACGCATGGAAGGCTTTCACCGCCGGGAATAACGCACTGTATATCTCGCTTATTACTGATGCCATTCAGAATGCATACCGGCATGGGGCAGAAAATGTCGCACTGGCGCAAGTGTCCATGACGCCCGCTGCGCAGAATTTTTCAGAATTTAACAAGCCAATGACCAGCCCACATTTGGCCCTACGATTTTGTTTTGATCTTTGATCATTGAATGGCTGCAACCTCGTATTGGTCTGATTCACTGTTCTCATTAAATACGATAATGACTCGCGCGTTTTTTTCATTATTACGATCTCACCTGACGGTTAATGGTTTCACCCTCTCAGGCTCTCCACTGCACCAGGTGATAGGGTCAATACACATTTCATGCTGCTGTCGATTCGACGGATAATCTCTGCCCGTGGGCCAGTGCGCCAGTCACTGCCTGAATAAAAGGTATCCAGTGCTGAGGCCATGCTATCCTCACTCGCAAATGCCCGTATGAGACAATAACAGTCTGGGTTATGAATGGAGTTGGCAAACAACACCACATCGATACCATGGCGACGGTGCAAGGGAACGCTCACCTCACGCATAATGTGATGAAACTCATCACCAGTGCCTTTTTTCAGTGTGTAGTGCAGAATTTCCACAATCTTATATTTATCGGTCACTTATGTACAACTCCGTGGCAGAGTGATGGTTGCGGCGACGGCGTCAGCCATGATATGACAAAAAATACGTTCGTTCATGCTCGATGAGCCATTTTTTCCTCGCGATGCCGCCACCATAACCGGTCATCGAACCATTTTTACCGATAATGCGATGGCAAGGGATCACTATCGCCACCCGATTTGCGCCATTCGCGCCAGCGACCGCCCGCACCGCAGCAGGATTGCCCATCCGGTCGGCTAGCGCCTGATAATGATCGGTAGTGCCGTAAGGTACATCGTGCAAATGTTGCCACACCGCCTGTTGAAAGCCGCTACCGGGAGTGTCCAGCGCCAGCGTAAATTGTCGCCGGGTGCCGGCGAAGTATTGCCCTATTTCACTTTCTGCCTGACGAATATGATCATTCTCTCCGGCGATTATTTTCGCCTTCAGCCGCAGTTGCACATCGCTGAACTCACTTTCCAACATTCGACGATCGACAAATTCCAGCAGGCACACGCCCCGGTCAGTGGCGCAGACAAACATCGGACCAATAGGCGTGGTAATACGATGAATCAAGATCACCCGCGCCGCTTCACTGGGGGCGCTGCCGGTGAGTTTTTTGCAGGTATAACCAAAACCACTCAGCGAGCCATAACCGCTGTCGAAAGCGACGTCCGTAGTCGTGCGTCCGCCTTTGAGTTCTTGTAGTGCGGTGTTAACCCGCAACATGCGCTGATATGCCTGAAAGGTCATCCCGTAATGCTGAATAAACCAGCGGCGAACCCGTTCTGGACTGATATTTTGCTGACGTAGTTGCCAGTCGGTAATCCGGGTTTTGGGGTCAACACGCAGCAGGCTGATAGCGTGCTCCACCATCGGCGGTGCTGAGCAGGCGTTTTCGGTGGGACGGCAAATTTTGCACGGACGAAACCCTGCACTCAGTGCTGATGCAAAATCATGGTAAAACTCGACGTTTTCCCGTTTGGGTTTACGCGCCCGACAGGTGGAAATACAAAATACGCCCGTGGTTTTCACGCCAACAAAAAACACGCCGGCATATTCGGTCGAGCGAGCAATCAGCGCACCGTACCAAAGGTCGCACTGCGTAATATCACTTACTTTCATCAATAAAAACCCCGTTAAACGATTGCTGTGCCTTATTCTGGCGCTTGAGTCACTCAGGCGACAACCGAAAAACGGACGACTATTTTTTGTTACATGTGCCATCTGGCATACAAGCACACCTTAGCCGAGCCGAGGTCAGTACTTTCCTATTATGTTATTTTTGGGAGGCGTCAAGAGATTGCGTGACATCATCAATAATATCGTCAATATTCTCAATGCCAACAGAGATCCTGATAAGGTCCTCACTCACGCCCGCGCGTGCCAGTTCATCGAGATTAAGCTGCCGATGGGTAGTGCTGGCCGGGTGACAAGCCAGGGACTTCGTATCACCAATATTGACCAGTCGTAAGATCATCTTTAATGCGTCAATAAACCGTCCGCCGGCATCTTTGCCTCCCTTAATACCAAAACTCACGATCCCTGACGCTTTACCAGAGGTGATTTTTTCACAATTAGATTGATAAGGACTATTAGCCAGAGCGGCATAATTAACCCAATTAACCAACGGATGATTTTGAAGAAACGTCGCCAACGCATGCGCATTACTGCAATGCTTTTCCATGCGCAGACTTAATGTTTCAAGCCCTTGAAGCAATAAGAAGGCACTGTGCGGCGAGAGTGCAGCACCGGTATTACGCAGGGGGACCACCCGGCATCGGCCTATATAAGCAGCCGGACCAAAGGCTTGTGTATACACCACACCATGATACGAAGGGTCTGGTTCGTTCAATAAACGAAAACGAAATTTATTGGCCACCCAGTCGAATTTCCCAGAATCGATAATCACCCCACCAATAGTCGTGCCATGCCCACCAATATACTTTGTCAGGGAGTGGACCACGATGTCGGCACCGTGTTCGAAGGGCCGACACAATACTGGCGTTGCGACAGTATTATCTACAATCACCGGTACACCGTGCCGATGTGCAATTTCAGCAAGACGTGCAATATCAACAATATTGCCTGCTGGATTGCCTATTGATTCACAAAACAGCGCTTTTGTCCGATCGTCGATAAGCGCTTCAAGGCCGTCAAAATCATCAAAGTTTGCCATACGGACGGCAACACCCTGGCGTGGCAACGTATGCGCAAAAAAATTATAGGTTCCGCCGTAGAGTTGACTGGTACTGACAATATTGTCGCCAACCTCGGTCAGCGCTTGGATGGAATAGGCGATGGCAGCCATTCCAGACGCGACCGCCAGAGCACCCACACCGCCTTCAATAGCGGCAAGCCGTTGTTCAAGGACATCGGTAGTGGGATTCATAATGCGGCTGTAGATATTGCCTGGCACTTTTAGATCGAAAAGATCGGCACCGTGTTGAGTATTATCAAAGGTGTAAGAGGTGGTCTGATAGATGGGTACCGCGGCCGATTTTGTGGTTGCTTCTGAGACATAACCGTGGTGTAAAGCCAGCGATTCTAGTTTCATAAAATGATCTCTAGGTTAGATTTCTATAGGCACGTTATGAGTAGAATACGGTATGATTTACGAAATTAGTTATAAATAAAAAGCATTACATAGTACAGCTCACAGATCGATGACAATGCATCGAGAGAGGCTGCGTGAGCAGCAAAGTGCAATCTGCTGATCCTCTGCCGTTTTTTCGGCTACGGACTGAACCGTATCACGATGGTCGACCCTGCCCTGTTTGACGGGGGTTAAACAGGCGCCACACATGCCCATTTCGCAGGACAACGGTACACTGACGCCATTTTCTTGCAACACGGCGGCGATCGATTTACCTGCAGGAACCGGCCACTGCTGGCCCGTCGACGCCAGCGAAATAAAAAACACGTCATCCTGGCTGGTGGTAGGCGGTGCTGGGGCTGGGGTGAAGGCCTCTGAATGAATTTGGCTATCCAACCATCCCTTCTCTGACGCCCGGTGGCGAATATGCGCCATAAATCCCTCAGGCCCACACAGGTAGAGGTGCGTATCTGCTGCGGGATAACGCAGTTCAACCGGTAAATGCTCCCGGGGACTGTAACCTTCACCGCTGTACCAGACCTCACAAAACCCATGGGTGAACGGCCTGAAAAGTTCGCCCAGAAAAGCAGCATTCGCTCTTTCACGGACGTAATAGTGCAAAACAAAAGGAATGGCGGCGGCTTCAAGTTGTTCAGCCATGGCATAAAGCGGTGTGATGCCGATCCCGGCCGCTATCAGAATAATTTTCCCTGCTGGAATCAATGGGAAGACGTTACGTGGCGGAGAAATCGTAATCACCTGACCGGGCCGCAGGCTTTCATGCACATAACGTGAACCGCCTCGCGACTGGCGCTCCCGGGCAACACAGATCAGGTATCTGTTCAACTCAGTATGGCACCCGGTCAGCGAATACTGGCGAACCAGTCCGTTCCCCAAATGGACATCCACATGTGCACCAGGTTCCCAGGCGGGCAGTTTATGCCCAGGTTCTGCGACTAGGCTAACGGCCAGATTATCCCGTCCCTGACGGTATAGCGCATCAACCACCACCGTTAACGTCGCGTTCATCAATACCTCCAAATCACACTAAAAAGAACTCACCAAAGCCCATTTTTTTCAGTCCTCGACGATAGGCGATCGAGCTACGGTCTGCCGGGATATGGGCTTCCAGCGTGAGGTCGAGCGGCAGTGTCTCCGGGCGTTGGGTTTCGACCATAAGACGATCTTCCTCAAAGACGCGCAGGTTAAAGTCATAAACGTCATCAACCGGAACATGCAGGTCGAAGTTACGTGCGATGGGTGCAAACATCCGCGTCTTACGTGCCGATACCGGAGAGGCGGCATTCATAATCACCAACCGCGCCTCACCGGGAAAATGAATGGTGAGGGTGGCGGTAAAAGGAAGATACATGTCAAAACGACGCAGCCACATAAAGCCATCCGGGGCACGGTGATCAGAGCTTGCCGGGTAGTTGCCGACCGTGCTCCAGTAATCTACTGAGAAACCATAATCGGTCTCAACCGGGTTATAGGGAGGTACGTGCTGGTTTTGCGGATCGGCAAAGGTTTCCGTGTGAATCCACGCAAAGTGCGCCACATCCAGAAACCCTTCTACCTGACGGCCGGCAAAACACGCCACATCAAAATGTGGACAGTTTATCTGCTGAAAACCCGCCTCATCCCAGTGCGGCATGACGGGCACAGAGGCAGGATGATCCTGATCGGGTGCAATACACACCCACACCAACCCATAGCGCTCCTGCACACTATAGGTCATGAGGTTCAGCTTGGCTGGAATTGACTGGTCCGGGCTTGAGGGAATGCGGTTGCAGTGTCCGGCTTCACCAAATCGCAAACCATGATAAGGGCAGATGATGCCCTGCTCGTCATGGGATCCCAAGGTCAAGGGCACGCCACGATGTGGGCAGACATCCTTGGCGACGACCACCGCCCCGTTGATCCGATAAATAACCAGTGGTTCATCAAGCAAGACGGCTTTTGCCGGGGCAGAAGTGACATCACATGAACGTGCGATCGGATGCCACTGGCGGGCAAGCTTTAACCAGTCGTCAGGCTCAAAAGTACAATGGGCGGGAGGTTTGGGTTGCGTCATGACGATGTCCTCTCAGTGGCTCACATAATGATTACGGCCAAAAAAGCGTGATTCAGTATTGTCACTGTATTGTTAACTGTTTATGGTGTTCACATCCATCGCCGTTATTTCATTAGTGTGTTGCAAAAAACTGTACAGGATAGCCATGAGCCCATTCTCTCGCTTTGCCGTCTATTTTGCCGAAGTTGCCAAAAGCGGTAGTCTTAGGAAAGCATCAGAAAAACTTCACGTCTCAGCATCGGCAATCAACCGACAAATACTGCAGGCAGAAACTGCTTTTGGTACCCCGTTGTTTGAGCGCTTACCCGAAGGGCTGAGAATGACCACTGCCGGCGAATTGTTGTATGCCAATATCCTGCGCTGGCAAAGAGAGTTCCGCATTACACAACAACAGTTTGACGAGATTCAGGGACTAAAACGTGGGGAGGTGAGTGTCGCCATCGTTCAGGCATTGAGTGAAGGCTGTGTGGCCAACGCGTTTTCTGACATAGCGAAAATGCACCACTGGTTGCGACTGGAACTCTCGGTGGATGATAGTCAAACCATCAGCCAACGTATCCGACAGTCGGAAATAGACTTCGGGTTATTGCTCGACCCTGTTGGCCAGGCAGGGCTGAATGTCATTGCTTTTGCCGAACTTGAAATGGGTGTGATCATGCCACCCGACGCCCCGTTAGCGCGTCAGACCCAGATCTCTTTGGGGGAGCTCAGCAGTGAAAGGCATATTATTCCTGGCGAACCGCTCATGGTTCATGATCGCGTGAAAATGCTGTACCGGCAGTATGACTTTTCGCCTGAAAATAGGATTACCTGTAACGACATCCGGCTCATAAAATCCCTCGTCAGACAGGGCAGCGGGGTCTGTATTCTCAGCCTGCTTGATGTGCTTGAGGAAGTCAAAAACAACCAACTGCGTTTTGTGCCATTAAAAAACCATCATCTGCGTCCATTGACATTGGCCTTATGCACCGCACCATCACGTCAATTATCCCGCGCTGCGCAGATGACAATTCAGAAAATGACCGAGGTCATCGAAAGCCTGGCAGGCTTCAGGTAATAAGCGTTATTGCTTTGCTCTGGCTACCCTGAGTCAACTATCGCATTCAACTGCCGCATTCAACTGCCGTATTCAACTGCCGCGATAGGTGGACCAGGACCAGGGCGAAATCAGAAACGGCAAATGATAATGGGAAGCATCCACGAGTTGCACATCAATTTGTGCGCAGACGTATAACGTCTGCCGCCCGGTAGCGGCAAACCATTGTCCGATATCCGCCGTCAACCGATAATGTCCTGGCGTCAGGGCATCCGGCGTAAATGCGCTAATGCGTCCCTCATGATTAGTGATATGAGTGGCAATGTACTGCCAGTGGCCGTTGATACCGTGTTCCAGTGTTATTGAAATGCCCGTGGCCGGTTTGCCCAGCGACGTATCAAGAATATGGGTGCTGAGACTACTCATGCTGCGATGATTCCTTCCAGTCGGAGTAAGGTGATTTGACGTAACTGCGCCAACGCGTCCTCGATTTCCTGCGCAACGTCATTTTGCAGGCGCTGTTGCAGAAGGTGCAGAATGTCTTCGCCGCGACGACCTTGGGCTCGCACCAAAAATACCCGGCCAAATTTGGCCTCATAATGCGCATTGCCCTTTCGCAGCGCCTGAGTCAGTTCGGCATCGTCATGTGCCAGCGCCGATTGTTCATCACGCGAGAAACTCGCCTCGCGGGACCGATCTTTCGCCGGTTCACCAATGCGCGGATGGGTACTCAATGCTTGTGTTAGTTGATTTTCCTGCCAGCCCTGGGTCGCATGCCGGCCTGCGGCCAGCAATGCAGCCACACTATCGTATGGTCGACCCGCGGTGACATCCTCCGCCCATGCGGGAAGCGCAACACAGGGGCTAAGTAATTCTATCGCATGGCAAGTATCAAGCTGGTTAAACTGTTCGAGTGTGATCATATTGCTCCTGGTGTGGCGGTAAGCCGAAGCAACCCGGCCTTCCCCATGGGTAAAAATAAACGCGAGTTATTGCCCGGTGGTGCTATCACCCCTAGGTTACCCGCTCCATTACATTGAGTCATCGCTGCGCACGTTAGTTATCGCGATAACCTCACTCAGCATAAAGTATGCCATACAGGTTAACGCTATTTGCCATGCCGCTGTTTTCTTATGCGTAACACTATTCGCCATGCCGCGGTTTTCCTATGCGTGTGGTTAACACAATCGAATAAAACCTCGGCTACCAGAGACAGTAACGTCGTTCTAGACCAGAACGATCGCCCCGATCAATGAAACTTTAGGTTCTAGTGTGCCATTATTGGCAACCTTTGTTGCAAAATGAGGCGTAAAAAAAACCTGTTGCACCACAACTGATCCTATCGGTGACAAAAGCAACCCGATTTTTTGCTAATAATCACGTTATCTGTGGCGTGATACCGGTCCTGGCGGTTGCTATGAGGAAATGAATAACAGTTGGTACACAAATTGCTGATTCTGAGTAGATAACAGGAGAAAATAAGATGAAAGCTCTGATTATTGGCGCAGGTATTGGTGGGATGTGTGCGGCGGTGGCACTGGAAAAAATCGGCATTGATTGTGCGGTATTTGAAGCGGTAAAGGACATTAAACCGGTGGGCGCCGCCCTATCAATCTGGCCCAATGGCGTAAAATGCATGAACCGCTTAGGCATGGGCAGCATGATGGATCGCGGTGCTGGCCCGATGCAGTTTATGGCCTATCAGGATTATCAACTGGGCGACGTTATGACGCGGTTCAGCTTGCAACCCTTGATTGAACGTGTTGGCGAGCGCCCTTGCCCGGTTGCGCGAGCCGAACTTCAAAGCAGCATGTTATCGTTCTGGGGATATGATCGTGTCCAGTTTGGTAAACGCGTTAGCCATATTGCAGAAGATAATGCCGGTGTGAGCGCTTATTTTACTGATGGCACCATGGCCAGAGGCGATATGCTGATTGCCGCCGATGGTACACACTCAGTCGTTCGGCCTTATGTGTTGGGTTATGCCCCGGAACGCCGTTACGCGGGTTATGTCAACTGGAATGGGCTGGTGGTTATTGATGAAATGATTGCGCCAGCTAATCAGTGGACCACCTTTGTCGGCGAGGGAAAACGGGTCTCGTTGATGCCCGTCGCCGATAACCGCTTCTACTTCTTTTTTGATGTGCCGTTGCCAAAAGGATTAAACCAAGACCGCAGTACTGCCAGTGCAGATTTGCGACGCTATTTCGCGGGTTGGTGTGCGCCGGTACAGCGCCTGGTCGATCAACTTGATCCAAATAGTGTTAATCGGATAGAAATTCACGATATCGAACCCTTCAGCCAATTGGTGCGCGGCCGAGTGGCGTTGCTGGGGGATGCTGGGCACAGTACCACGCCCGACATCGGTCAAGGGGCCTGTGCCGCGATGGAGGATGCCGTGGTATTGGGGCACGCCATGGCTGAAGGGCACAGTATTGAGACTGCGCTAGCCAATTATCAGGCGCAACGCTGCGATCGGGTACGCGATCTGGTGTTAAAAGCACGCAAGCGTTGTGACATTACGCATGGCAAAGACATGATCGTAACGCAGGATTGGTACCAACAATTACATCATGAAAATGGTGAAAGTATTATCGCGGGATTATGCGACACCATTCTCGGCGGCCCGTTAGGTTAACCCTCGGTTACTGACTTGAAAAAATGCCAGCGAATAATAGATGGGAACATGCTCGTTACGGCACAAAACACGCGAGGTCCATGGACGGGCCAAAGGAATAGCTACCCGTATATATGCTTTCGGGCAAGCAGGCATAATAACCCGATCAATCTAGCGATTAACGATGAATAATTGACCTGGTTTACTATAGGAAAATATTATCCATAACGGTCGTTGATAAAATAAATGACGGTTTCTTAGCACTCAATTGTAAAATAGCATTTTTTATCTTTGCCCATCTCGGTATAAAAATCCAACACGCATAAAATAGTCTAACTATATCAACAAAATAGATGAATAAAATAAATAACAAGCAAACCGACTTTCAAACTATTCTATATAACGAATTACGCCTATAAATATATTCAATCAAAAATTGATTTACCCCGTTATTATTGATAGACAAAATATATCAGATCTAAATATTTATCATTTACAAAATTACTTAAGTTAACCTTAATACTCAAAATTATATTTAAATTCATCTAACTATAATCTTTATGTGATTTTTGCCGATTAACACTGCATTGCCGTAGTGACATGGCATATTGCTGATAGAACTACCCTAGACAAGTATCGCTACCAAGGTCGCGGTACGGGTTCATTATCTCTGGAAGGGTATCAGGCTTAAACATAGCGATAAGAATCTCAAGAAGGCCAAATGAACTTTTTAAAGAACGTAAAAATAAGATTTTTTTTATTGGCGATCCTCATTATTTTTTCTCTGCTATGGGCAGCGGTATCGACATTTACCCTTTTTTCCCTCAATCAAGTCAATGAAACATTACGCCTTAGTGATAACCAACAGCTAAATGGCGACATCATCAATGGTGCCAATGATCATTACTATCGCCTGGTCACCACACTGGAACGGGCGGTAAAAGATAAAAAAGCGGGCGCGACCGCAGATTCAACGCGTGAAATGGAACTGGCCGTTTCCGAGATAGACGCTATCGATCAAGGGCTTAAGCAGTTTAAAAGCATCGATCACGGCACTTTAGACCCAGCGTTGGTGGATAACATATTCAACAGTTCGAACCAGCTGTTTCAGCAGGCAATGCAACCGCTATTTCTGGCGGTTAAAACCGGGCGTTATGACGATTTTGAGCGTCTGCTCGATACACCTTACCTTCAGTTACGTACGCAGTTCTCCGCGGCTATGCATGAATATAACCAATCGATAGCCACCATCAAGGCCGCATCCAGTATCCGGATAAATATGCTGGTAGACTGGTGTCAACGCACGCTGATGGCGGCACTGGCAGCCGGCATTCTGTTGATGATCGCCACCGATCGTTATCTGGTGCGTTATCTGGTCAAGCCACTTGATTTACTGAAAGTTTACTTCCAGGATCTCGCCGCCGGGCAACTTCATTTTACCATTGCGGATATGGGCAATAACTGTGTCGGTAAACTCGTCCCCTTTTTGCAAGAAATGCAAAAAAATTGGGTTAATACTGTCACCAGTATTCGGGGCAGTGCCGGGTCAATTTACCAGGGCTCAAATGAAATCTCGCAGGGTAACATCAACCTGGCGTCGCGTACTGAACAGCAGGCGTCCGCGCTGGAACAAACTGCCGCCAGTATGGAAGAGCTTAACTCCACCGTAAAACAAAATACCGGCAATGCACACCAAGCCAGTAAACTGGCTGAAACGGCCTCGCAGATTGCCCGCAAAGGCGGCGTCAGTGTGCAGGAAGTTGTCGAAACCATGGGCAATATCGCCACCAGTTCAAGACGGGTTGTCGATATTATTGGTGTGATTAACAGTATAGCCTTCCAGACCAATATACTGGCATTGAATGCGGCAGTGGAAGCCGCCAGGGCCGGTGAACAAGGCCGAGGTTTTGCCGTGGTGGCCAGTGAAGTGCGCAATTTGGCAAAACGCAGCGGCGACGCAGCGAAAGAAATTGAAACCTTGATTAACGAGTCGGTAGAACGGGTCAATATCGGTTCCAAGCAGGTGACCCATGCCGGGGAAACCATGGAGGATATCGTGCAGGCGATCACCCATGTTACCGATATCATGGCAGAAATTGCCTCGGCCTCTGATGAGCAAAGTAAAGGTATTGAGCAAATCGGCCAAGCGGTCACAGAGATGGATAGCGTGACGCAGCAAAACTCCGCCTTGGTGCAGGAATCGGCGGCGGCGGCAGCGTCGTTGGAAGAACAGGCGCGTAATTTGACCGAAATAGTGGCCGTGTTCAAGTTAGCACAGGATCAAAACACCAATGGGCCAACAAAAATAGTGCAAAGAAAACCACAGGGTATCGCCGTTAAAACCAGTGCTGCCGGTAAAGACGATAACTGGCAAACCTTCTAACCTGCGTTGATTTTGTTGAATAAATCGAAATTTTGCCGTCATCAGGATCAGATCACGCTGTTCCTGACGACGTTCAAGCATCTTGGACTAAACCGTTGGTCACTCAAATTCCAGTTCTAGTATATTCTTACGCTTTCTGATCGCCCGCGACGGTGGCTGACAAAAACTGCAGACAAAGCTGTGAATCGGGTGATGAGCATAGGTTATGAATAGGCCTTGGCAATGGCTGCATGGCGTTAATTGCAGCATGCCGCTATTCATAAATCGCACTAGGGTCCAGGCACGAGTCATGGCCAGCAGCGGCAATTCGTTCTCCAGCGGAGGACACTGCTCAAGATACAAATTATAAGCCTGTATAATTATCGCTATGTCGTTAGATTCACACTGTTTTTTTAATGCCAGAAATATATTATAAAACAGGGAGGAGTGGATATTCTGCTCCCATGTCATATACCAGTCGGTAGAAAAAGGCAGCATCCCTTTTGGCGGTGGACTACCACGTAACTCTTTATATAACTTAACTAATCTTGGGCGACTTAACTGCGTTTCGCATTCCAGTATCTGGAGCCGGGCTCCCAGAGTGATAAGATCGATGGCAATTTGGATATCTTTTGCTTCCTGTACAATACTTTTGTACATCATAGACAGACTCTTTGGTTAGATAACGGCACTACATTTTTTAGTGTATCGGCCATGGTGTCATCAATACTTAAGCGGAATAATGCCAAGGCTTTATCCTGATTTATCAAGCGTTGTGCCAGTTGTAAATATGAAAAGTTAAAATCATAGATAGCGTGACGAATGTCTTGGGCGTCCATTATGTCGTCTCCTCAACATGGCTATTAACAATACATATCACAACTAACGCTTTACATTTATTATAAATTAAGCGTTGACATTGCTAATTAGTCATGTTCTTGTTTGCTATTTTTATCATTTCGGTGACAGATTGCGTTCACATCATGAGGTGGTTATTTCACATAAGAATGCGATGGCGCTTTGTCAGGTGACAGTCAATAGTAGCACAACCTACTAACCAATTAATTATAATGAGTTTTTAAAAATTAATTTAAGAGCCAGCTTTTTTTAAATTATATTACAAGCCGGTATGATATTAGAATTATCTATCTTAATGTGTTAAGTATAGTGTAAAAATTAAATTAAATTTATGCTTAGTGACGCTTTTCAAAAAAAACCTTACCTCAATAATATTTATTGAAAAATAATCATACAAATCAATCAGTAATATTTTCATTTTTAAATACATGAAATAAACAACACATCATATAGTCCCAGTTGATGATTAATTTTAATTATTTATTATTTTTAAATGCATAACCACTCATCAAATTTGGTTTTTAACCGTAAATATTACAACTTAATTATAGCTCATTCTCATTTATGCACTGAAAAATGTGATCCTATCTCAGTTCTCCCCTCCACGCCTGACCCACTATGACAGGTGTTGAAGGCGCCTAACTCTCACAGCACGATAACTGTTTTTATGTCATAAACGTGCAGGTGCGTAAGAGGTTCACTCACCCACCGCATGGCGCAATATTGCTAAGCATTATCTATTGACCACGGTGCAACGCGGATGACGTCATGTCAGATTGTGGCATCTCTTGACGCCATTGCCCTTTGGTTTCACCGTAAACCAAACGAAAATGTACTCTCCGCTGAAACCACGTTAAAAGAATATATGTCTGTTTAGGCATTAAGAAAAAACTGATACGCTAAATATAATCACCTGCCGTTACTTAATTTGATAAAGCCTATTATTTTCATCAACAATAATATACTCTGCGTATTTTTTTACAATATTAATCATCACATCAAATATCAATCTATGCTTATATTCAGAGTAAAAGTTGCCATCAATGATGATACCTTCAAATAGTCTGTTCATAACGGCTACCATACTAGAACCATCACTACCTAATCCCCAAAACCACAAGGGCGCACATTTGCATAATTCCTCGATAAGAGGATTATCGCGTCCATCATCAAGATTAGGGAAATTTTCACTGACCACTAGCCGTAAATTAAGCATTGAGTACAATAATGCTTTTATGTTTGGTTGCATGGCTATCTGCTGGGCTATCAAAAAATCAACATGTATCAGCACCAGGAGATCGGATGCTGTAGATTGTTTTAAGAGCAACAAAAGCTTATTTAAGGGTATCAGGTTGTAGTCTATGCATTTTATTGCGATGACATCTCCAGCGAGTCCTACAATAGGCCGGTACTCGGGTTGAAAACAGACCTGACCATTGATTGAGGAAATGATCATTTATGCCTTACTAAATTTTTCTTCAATAATATATTACTTTCCGATCAAAAAAAATGATCAAAAATAAACTTTTTGAAAAAATCTCATGTTGGTGAACGTCGGCATCAGAACACTGTCTTCCTGATGATGTATGGGCCTGCGGTGGAAAAATAAAAGTTCAACATTACCGACCGGAAAACCAACAACCCGGGACTTTTTCACCGTCGTTCATTCACCCATTGGCCTGATAAACCTGCTATTGTGGCTTGGTATAACCGAGTAATATTAAACAATGGGTGAGGTCCGCGAGCGCCAAATTCAACCCGATGACGTGCGGTGAAATAGCCCTTCGGGTCATCGTTCCCACCGCCCGCACCCTTAATTTTTTCTTAAGCATTTATCTCTATAATTGTATTATTAATCATATTTAATCTGAATGATAAGTTAACCTAGGTGACGGTTGTTAGACTGTCATTTTTGATCACTATGGAGCAATGATGAAACGAACGGGTCTGGTATTAGTTATGCTGAGTTCACTACTGTGTGTTTCTAATAATGTACTGGCGAAGACAGAAACAGTGAAAGACTCAATGAGCGTGATGAGCCACAGTTACCGTGCTGTTTTGAAAGATAATGATCTTGGATCCTTTAAAAAAGACCTGTCTGTATTCAAAAATGCCGCACTGTCTGCACAAAAAACCTCTCTGCGCGGTGCCGATAAAACGGTATTTGACACTGGGTTGAAACAACTCATCAGTGAGGTTACTGTTATTGAAACAGTGGCCGACCAGAAAGGACTGATTCCCGCAAAACAGGAAACCAAAAAATTACTTGATATCATGAACGAATATCACGGCAAACTGGGTGTTTGATTAAACGATGAGAGGCTGAATGTCGCCTCTCCATACTCAGGGTTATTGGTTGAATAAATAGATTTTTTTGATTTTACGGCTCGGTATCCCGGTCTGTAACACCCACGCGCGATAATAATGCTGCTCACTGATCCAAGAGACAAACCAGGTTAACTGCGCGCGTCGACCCGCGACAAAATGGCTTCAGCCAACAGGCTGTCGATCACCAATTGATTAGCAAACCCTCCTTTTAGTGCGGCCAGCAGCGCCGGCAGTTTATCTAGTCCTGAGGCAACCAGCAGCCCGCTCATCTGATGCAAAGTCGCAAGATCAATGCCCATCAACCGGTCATCCACCTCACCGAGCACCGGCTGTCCGAGGCTATCGATAAAGCGGCCGGCGATAATGCCGACGGCACCCTGTGCGGCGTAGTGCTCAACCTCTTTTTCCGTCACGATATTAAATTGGGTGACATGCCCGTCAGGCGTGCAAGGACTGACGCTAAAAATCGCCTTATTGCACTGTGTTAACTGCTGCAACTGTTCGGCAATGATCGGTTCCGCCCGCAGCAGACCGGCAAGCGCGGCATTGCTGCATACAGCCGGCACATTAAGATTGACGCATAAGGCACCGAGTCGGTGAGCGATCTCCGTGGAGCAACGTTCGGCGGTACGCAGCAGTGGGTTTGACATCGCACCAATCAGTTGGCGAATAGTAAGACGCTCGATTGACCAATAGGGCACTTTATCGGCGATCTGGCTCAAGGTCTCACCCCAACTGACGCCGAGTTGATCGCCCGGTTGCAGGAAATCGAGCAGGACGTGCGCTGCGGCTTCGCAGACTTCATGCAATCGACTTTCATCTGACAGCCCTTCGACCGGAATGACATACGCACCGTCCAGCGAAAAGTGTTCAGATAGGCGATCGGCGAGATCATGAGTACGAAAATGTTCACCGCTTAAGCGCACAGAAACAATTTCGCGCGCTTTGGCCTGACGCAAATAACTGATCACGGTAGGACGCGATAGTTTCATGCGCCCGGCGATTTCACTCTGAGTCAAGTTTTTGACGTAATAGAGCCACGCCGCCTCGGCGATAATTTTGTCCGAAGGCGCCGTGTTCTTGTTCTGCGTATTGATGGTTTTGCTCCCGGTTATTGTGCGTCCGCCCGCAGCACATCTTCCGTTATCTGACTATCAGTTGCAAGATTGCGGTCGGCGGTGATGCCAAGCCGTTGCAGGTCGGCATGATAGCCGCGTACTGCCGCTTGGGGCGTGGTGTCGCGATCAACCACCCGGCGCATCCAGCTTACCATTGACGGCTGATGTTCGGCGGCATTGATCTTGCGACCAAACAGCGCCAATCTGCCACCATGCCGTTCCGCTTGAGCCAGCAATTCGAACGTATCACGATGCGTACCCTGTCCCCCACCCAAGACACCCACGACGACGCTGGGATCATGCGTCACCAGTTCCTCAAGTGCGTCAGGGCCGTTATAAGCCACCTTAAGAAATTCCGGGCGCTCGGCGTGAGTAAGCGACGCCAGCATGCGGATAATACAGTCATTGATGTACGCGGGGGTGTCAGCGGCACACAGTCCGGTGTCGATATTGGGATTAAACACCTCGAGAAAATGCATCAATCCCTGCTGCCGCGCTTGGGCCCGAAAGTGCGCATACGCCTCCAGCGACGCGACATCCCGCTCGGCATGATTCACGTAGGTCAACGAGTAGAGACAGATTGGCGCTAACGCCAACTCCAACGCCGCACCACGATAAGGAAGCGGCGCATATTCCCGGTAGCGCCCGCCACGAATCCCCACCCAGGCATCGGTCGCTTCATTGCCACGAAACGCCGCCAGCATGCGCGTTCCCTCGAACGCGCCCTCGTGTGTGAGCGTTTCAATGGTGGAGGTCGACGCAAGCATAATATCCAGTACGTCTTGCTTAATGAGCGCACGGATCTGATCGTGAAACTCGGGACGGGTACGGATGCCTACAATCTTGCCCGTCGCATCGCGGCGCTGCCCCATGGCGGTGATGCCGCCGGCCAAATCCGCATCTTTGGCATCGGCAATCATAAAATCGCCGAGACGGTAGTGTCCCGCACGAATGCGGGCGATTTTTTCTGCAAAACGTGTCTGCTGATGCTCAGGTTGAGCCATGGTGATTTTCCTCATTATTAGTCTATTGCTTCGGCTTCGAGTAGCGCTTTAATTCCCTGGTCGAGACGCGTGAATTCACGATATCGCTGTTGCAAAACGGCTACATTTTCAGCAATCGGTTCATGTCGACGGGTAATCCGGCTCATGGCAGCGACCGCATCCTCTAGGGTGCGATACACGCCTCCCGCCACTGCGGCACAGATTGCGGCACCCAGCGCGCCCACTTCAGCAACGTCGACCACTTCAACGGGTCGGTTACAGGTATCGGCGAAAATTTGCGCCCAGAAGGGGGACCGGGCGGCACCACCGGTCAAGCGGATCGCTTCCGGCCAGTGACCGCCGGTATGCACGATCAATGACTCGGCGTGGCGCAGATGTTCAAAAGCCACGCCTTCACAGATGGCGCGGATCATTGAGGCTTCATTATCCGACGCCCCCATGCGCATGAAGCTGCCCTGGTAGGGTTGCGGGCCATGGATATAAGGCATGAAATAGCAGCGTTTGCTCGCTATCGGGCAGGTCTCAGCCAAGGCGAGCGCGTCGGTAACGCTAAGACGATCACCCAGCGCATTTTTCAAATACCAGCCGAGATTGGCGGCTGAAGAGGGGCTGCCTTCGGCCACCAAGCGGGCCGCGCTATCGCGATAGAGCATGTTAAGCAGAGGATAGTTGTCAGTCACCGGCTGTGGGACTTCAACGGCGTTGATCGCCCAAGTGCCGGCGATAAAGACCATACGATCCGGTGAAATAACCCCCGCACCCAGCGCACAGGACGCAACATCCATCATGCTACCGGCCACCGGCGTGCCCTCCGGCAATCCCGTTTCACGAGCAATGCACGCGCTGATGCGGCCACCAATAGCAGAACTGTTAACAATCGGCGGCAGCTTGTCGACCAGCCGTTCATGGCCGAGCAGTGTTAACGCCTCATGCGAATAATCCTGACGATCGAGATTCATTAGCCCGCCGCCGCTGGCGTCCGTGGGATCGGTCATCGCGTTTTGTGTCAGACAAAAACGGATGAAATCCTTGCAGGCCAAACCCCAGCGCGTTTTTATCATCACCTCCGGCTCATCCTCCGCCAACCCGGCCAACTGAATCAGGGTTTGACCTCCCCATGGGCGATGGCCGTTGGCGGCGCTGAGTACTCGGTGTTGTCCATTGCTCAGCAGGCGATCGGCAATAGGTTGCGCGCGGTGATCCACAGAGACGATGCCAGGACGGGTGGGTTGACCCGCTTCATCAACGAGGAAAATTCCGTTGCCGAAACCGGTACAACCTACGCTAACGACATGCTGTGCAACGCCCCCCTTGAGCACTTCACGCATTGCGGTTAACGTCTCCTGCCAAAAGGCTTCGCCATCACGCTCAACGCGGCCATCGGGATAGTGCTCGGTCATGACGTTCGCATTGCAGTGATTGACGATGTGCCCATCGGTATCAAACAGCACAACTTTTACTGCGGTTCCGCCTGCATCAATGGCGAGGATGAGTGGTTTGTAGGGTTGAGTTATCATTATTATTTTCCGTTCCAAAGTATACGAGGATCGCCGGCGCAGCCTTGGAATTGCGCCTTAGCCCATGCCTTATCATGACCCAGTGTGTCAGCCATGATGGCGGAAATATGTTCAAGCGCGGTGATTGACAGACGACCGGTCATGACGATATTGGTACGCCGCAAGATCATGTCTTCCAACGACAACGCCATGCGGTAGCGCGTCAGCCAGATGATTTCACGCTGAGAATAACCAGGGGCATCGTCAACCGGGGCATCATCGCCTTGCGCACAGAAAAGCGCGATAGGTTCAGCCAGTGTGCCGTAGCGTGCGTAGAGTTGTTCAATGTGGGCCGTAGACAGACCGCTACGTTGCGTCAGTTGCGCCACATCTATGGCACCCGCCCCTGGATAAGGCCGGTCAAGGGTCGAAGCCGTTCGCGCTTTACCCACATGGTTGAGCACCACATCAGCCGCCAACGCGGTGAAAGCCCGAAAGGTTGTCCATTTGCCGCCCACCAGCGAGATCAATGGCAGATGGTCAACCCGATCCTGGATCAGCGCATGATCGCGCGCGGCCTGCGTGGCGCTGCCGCTGCTCGCTTGCAGTGGGCGAATACCGCTGGTCACCGCCACGATATGCTCAGCGGTAACGCGGACATCGTCGAACAGTGAATTCAGTGATGTCAGCAGGTAATCGATTTCGCTCGCCATCACGCTGTGATCTTGCGGATCGTGGGTTTCCACTTCAGTGGTACCGACCAGAATGACGTCCTGAACCGGCAGGCAAATCACCATGCGTCCATGTCCATCATCGAAATAGAATGCGCGTCCACACATGCGTTGATGCAGCGTTGGATGATGTAATACCAGATGCGCACCTTTCACGCCGCGCACCAGCTGCGAGCTGAGGCCCAGGCGATCGTTCACGCGGTCAATGGCCGCACCTGTCGCATTGACAACCATGCGCGGCTTAAGCGTCACCGTTTCATTGCTGACGGGATCGGTTATCACAAACTGACCCGGCGCGCGGTAAGACCACTCAAGGTGGTTAACGGCAGTCACGCCATCACAGTCAATTGCCGCGCCAAGCATCTCGAAGATCAGCGCTTCAGGGCCGGTAATTTGTCCATCGTAATAACTGATCACGGCACAAATCGGCTGTGGTGTACCCGATGGAAAACCAGACCGTCGCATGACCACCCGGTGATGGGGAAGTGTGCGCCGGATGGCGCCAAACCGCTCATACACCAGTAAACCGCTTTTCAGTGCGATAAAACTCAAGGGTCCCGGCGTGCGGGATAGGCCAAAAAAACGCAGCGCGGTTTGTGGCAATCCTTTCACCCAATGCAGCACCGGCACCACCACCTCCAGCGGCTTAACCAAATGTCCAGCATCGTGCAGCAGCATATTTCGCTCACGTGCCGACTCGCGCACCAGATCAAACTCTCGCCCTTCCAGATAACGTAATCCACCGTGTGCCATGCGACTGGACGCACTGCTGGCGCCGCTGCAAAAATCCCCGCTGTCAATGAGCGTTGCCGAAACGCCATTCAGGGAAAGATCCCGTAATAACCCAACACCATTCACGCCACCGCCGATGATCAGTACCTCCGGGGTGGGATTGGCCTTCAGCGCTTCCCAGGCACTTTGCCGGGTTTGAGGTGGCTGACTGTTTTTTTCATTGCTGAACATGCGATCTGCCTCACGAATCCATCATTATTTAACGTTGCGTACACATTACATATGTCAACAACAGTAGACTAATGTCAATATCAATGTAACAGTAATGTGAACATGAATAACATATTCATTACGCTAACAAGCCAAGCCATTCAGCGAAAATCGGCATTAGCCATTGAAAATATTCATGTTTTCTGTACCCGTTACGCGAGGGGCCTTTCTTGTACCACAAGAATAGCAACCCGACGTGATAATCACCCTACATAACAAAACGACACATGTATCGTTTGGAGCGAGTTATATGGAATCGGTCAAAAAAAACAGTTTGCTACTGGTTGGAAGCATCATCGCATTTGTACTTATGGGCGCAGGACAGTCGCTGATGGGACCTGCACTGCCGGAGTTCCGGCACATTTTCACGCTGTCGGTGGCCTCCGCCAGTATGGCAGTGACGGCGCAGTGGGTAGGCGCGCTGCTTGGGGTTATCGCGCTGTTTTTTGGCGGGCAACGTGACTGGACGCGTGTGGCATTTGGTTTGTTGGTGGTCGGCGCGGCACTCATGGCATGGCAGATTAACTGGCCGATCACCCTGCTTGGGTCACTGGCCTTCGGCGCAGGTTATGGTGCCAGCCTGGCGCTGATTAACTCCCGGCTGTTACAGTCCTTCGAACGGGCTGGACCCTCGATGGTCAGCCTGGTGAATGCACTGTTCGGCGGTGGGGCAATCGTGGCGCCACTGGTGTTTGTCGCGCTGGCGCGCAACCCGAAATTATGTTTCGGTATTCTGGCGGTGGGGTTGATTTTACCGTTTCTGCTGTCGTTCCTATTCCCGCCGCAGCGGGTGGCGGAAAAATCTACTGAAAAAAAACGCGCCAACCACATCTCCTTGCCAACATTGCTGATTGGCGCCTCAGGAACGGCAGTGGAAGCCTGCCTGATTGGCCTGGGACCGGTGATCCTGGTTAGCGCCCATTTTTCTGACAGCGCCGCCGCCAGTGCGCTATCGTTATTCTTCGCATTTTTCCTTGGCGGGCGGATCCTCCTCAGTTTTATCGGACATCGTCTGCCGACCGCACCCATGCTGATTGGCGGTTTTTTTGGCAGCGCTGTGCTGCTGGCCTGTGCGGGAAGCGGTATTTATCCGACGCTCACTTACCCCGTGGCTGGGTTATTTATCGGCAGTATTTTCCCCAACTTCTTTGTTTTTGGCTCTAACCGCATGGGCAAAGATGCCAAAACCGGTTCGATCATTGTGACCGCGGCACTGGCGGGTGGCGTTACCGGTCCGCTGATTGTTGGCCAAGTGGTGGCGGCAATGCCGCCGTTGACACCCTTTTGGCTACTGGCGGGTTATAGTGCTGTTGTGGCGCTTTGCGCATTGAGGGTGCTGAGAAATCCACGTAACGCGGAAATAGCGGTGCAACAAAACTGAGGACGGGTCCCCGTCCCCCGACGGACGGGGACTCCCTATGCCACTTTAGCGCAACAGACTGTTATACGGCGTTGATTTTACGCATTACGTAAAATAAGGTAGTCCTACGTTAGCACCCCATGAGAATGATATGAAGCCATTGACCACCTCGCGGTTTCTCCTTCAAAAACAGGCCGATAACGACTGGCCTTTTTTTCTGCGTCTGCGTCAGGATGAAAATGTTATGCGATACATCTCTGACATTCTTTCGGTTGAGGAAAATCGGGTTCTTTTTGACAGTCGCCAGCACCCATGGAAACCGGGAGATGTGCACCCGCTTAATTTTGTGATTTGGGATCGTCGCAGCATAACGCGGCTGGGTATTATCGGTTTGTGTCTGAGCAAAGATCCGATGTCTGAATTACGATAATAGCTTGCACATAAAGACACTCAGCGGATCGTCGGTATACGGCGGAAATGGGGCACAACGTGCATAACCGCATTGTTGATAAAGCCGGATAGCAGGTTGCTGATGTATTCCGGTCTCAAGCTGCAGCAAAAAACGGCCCGACTCGCGGGCTATTTTTTCCAACTGCGCAATAATCTGCTCACCCAGATGGTTACCTCGATATGAAGGGGCGACATACAGTCGTTTAATTTCCGCCTGATGACCCTGTTGCAACAGGATAGCCCCACAACCTATGCCTTTACCGTCATCATCACAAACCAGCAAACAGCGTATTTTTTCATCGCTTAGAGATGCTAAATTGACACAGTGGTTACTCTCTTCGGGGTAAAGCGCCTGTTGAAATGCATCCAGTTCACAGACCAATCGTTGCAACTCTACAGCGTTTTTTGTCACCTCTGACATGTGGAACATCGTTACCTCACCAATACTCCCAGGGTTCAAACTCACGTCGCTGAGAGTTGATTGACTCAATTATGCCAACATTCAGTGCCGCACCTTGCCGTGATTGAAAAACGCAACATATTGTCTAGATACCTTAAGCCTGCCGTCTTATCAAGCGTCGTTGCGGGTAATAAAGATTAAGGGTGAAAGAGTATTGCCTTGGCGAGCTTTATGTACTAATTTTAACAGTAAGAAGGTGATGGCGTGCCACCTTTCCCAACCGCTGGATTCACTCTGAACCAGCTGATGACGCCTGATATCCGATTCTTTTATAAGAAGAGATTGGTATGTCAGGCTTTTTATTTTTCCCCCTGAATCACATACGTTTCTCTTCTGCCCGACAGGAGAAAACATGCCATACATTTTCAGCCACAAAAGCCCTGACAACAACAGTAATTGCAGCGCGAGAATTGCCGCAGACTGGCTGTATTACCGCGACCAACGCGCCGTGCCTTTCAGGCTGGGCGAGATCAACACCCACAACATCCTCAACCACACCGCTAACACCACGCCAGCATTGCTGGAAGGTAGCCTGGCGGATAAAGCACGTTGGCGGGCGGATTTCACAGATACACAACCGGGTGCGACGTGGGTACGTTTCCTTGCTGGGGGGACTCAGCCGAAAACCAGAAGCACGTCCTTGGTTAACCGAACAGATAAAAAACCATAACAGGTGATCCTATGGCCACATATACCCATGCATTGGTGTTGATTCACGATGAAACCAACGGTTTGGCCTTATTGCAACATGTCGCCGCACTGCTCAAAACCCTTGGCGCGAAAATCACACTTTGCCATCTCAGTAACGATTACCGGCCCATGAATGCCGTCTCCGACGGACGCATGGAGGATACCCAATCAAAAGAGGTGATTGGCGCCAAAGACATGCTCAGCCGGGTGGTTGAAATAACCACCTTACCCGTCGAAATTGCCGAGTTAGTGACCATACATCGCTTTAAGGATGTCGAGAAGTTTATTGAAGATAACGGGATCGATGTGGTTATTGCCGGACACAAAAATCGGTTTATGGGCACCTATACCTCATGGTCGACCGAATTTATCAACCATCTTTCTATTGATATGTTGATTCATCATCTTTGAAACCCATTAAGGAATATGACATGAGCTTTTTATTGGAAAAAATCATCGCACGAGAAATACTGGATTCACGGGGCAATCCAACGGTGGAAGTGGATGCTTACACACAATGTGGCACCGTTGCACGGGCCTCGGTTCCGTCGGGCGCCAGCACCGGTTCGCGTGAAGCGATTGAACGACGTGACGGTGATAAGTCACGCTTTGGCGGCAAAGGGGTACTGGATGCGGTGAGCAGTATCAACCACGAACTGAACGATGCCCTACGGGGACAGGATGTGCGTGATCAGCGAGCCATCGATAATATGATGCTGACCATTGATGGCACGGAAAATAAAAGTCGACTGGGCGCCAATGCCATTCTTGGTGTTTCGTTGGCGGTCGCCCGTTTGGCGGCTACGTTGGTTCAGCAGCCACTCTATCGCTATCTGGGCGGCATCGGTGCCAATCTACTGCCGGTTCCGTGTATGAATATTATTAATGGTGGCGTGCATGCCCGTCATCAGGGTGCCGATTTTCAGGAGTTCATGATTGCGCCTTTGGGCGCACCGACGTTTCGCGAAGCGGTGCGCTGGGGCAGTGAAGTCTACCAAACCCTGAGACAAATTCTGTTGGATAAAGGATTGTCCACCGGCGTCGGCGATGAAGGGGGATTCGCCCCGATGGTGGCGTCTAATCGACAGCCGCTGGAATTTATCGTCCAGGCCATTGAAAAAGCCGGCTATCGTCCGGGGGAAGATATTGCCATCTGCATGGATCCGGCTTCCAGCGAGTTTTATACCGACGGTAAATATCACCTGCGCACCGAGAACAGTGTGCTGACCTCTGAAGAGATGACGCAGTATTACGCCAAATTGATCAATGAATTCCCGATAGTGCTGCTAGAAGATGGACTGGCCGAAGACGACTGGGCGGGTTGGAAAGTACTGTATGACGCCATTGGCAATAAAGTTGAATTAGTCGGCGACGATCTGTTTGTCACCAACGTGAAATATATCCAGCGTGGTATTGATGAGAAGCTGGCCAATTCGGCGTTGATCAAGCTTAACCAAATTGGCTCATTAAGCGAAACGTTCGATGCGGTTCAATTATGCCAGCGCCATGGTTGGGGCGCGTTTATTTCCCATCGCAGTGGCGAAACCACCGACAGTTTTGTTGCCGATATGACCGTGGCACTGCGAGCAGGCCATCTTAAGAGCGGTGCGCCGTGCCGGGGTGAGCGCGTTGAAAAATATAATCAATTAATGCGCATTGAAGATGCACTGGGCGATGTAGCGGTCTATGCGGGCAAAAACGCATTCGTCACCCATTAATCCTTACGGGTACTGCGTCCGGCATTCCGCACGCAGCATGACCCGGGTTTAATAAGGCGAGCCCCCACTCTGGGGCACGACACCGATCGGGGGTTTTACTTTCACAAGGGCCCCCCTTCATTAAGCTCATTTGCGACTACATGGGTAAGGGGGCAATGTGCATCTTCAATCAGAACGACTATATCTTCGACCGGTCAGGCCATCTGATACCGATGATCTCTTCAGAATTTATGGCGACCCGGCGACCAACACATTCAACCCTGCCGGGCCTTATCCCGATATTAAGCATGCCCAAACCGTTCTCGCTCGCTGGGTCAGCCACTGGGCAAACAACGGTTTCGGAAACTGGGCCATATCGCTACTGGAAAGCCCAGAAAAAATCATCGGTTTTGGCGGGCTGAGCATCAGCAGTTATGCCAATACGACCATCAATAATCTTGGATATCGTTTTGCTACTCATGCCTGGGGAAAAGGACTTGCTACGGAGTTCGCGTTGAACTCAATCCGATATGGTTTTGATACATTGGCACTCAATGAGATATCCGCAGTTGTCAGAAGCCATCATAGAGCATCACAGCACGTTCTGCTGAAATCCGGCCTGAGATATGTCAGAGAAATCCATGATGTGAACAACGCATCGCCACGCCTGCTATTTACCCTTACTCGTGATGAATGGTACGCTAACCCTTCCATTATCAATGGGGTGCTGCAGTGACCGTCTAAATCAATAACGAGCTACTCCCCTATTTGATAGGTCATTCATCATCTACATTCTCTGAAACAAGCGGTATGAGGTTGTCGTTCAGTATAACCCAGGACAACTCACCAACAATGAGGTAACCCTCAGATGGCTATGCCCAATATATGCAGTATGCTGCTTTGTGATGGCGTGGTGAATGTTGTATTCCTAATGTGTCGCATACCAAGAGAGTCATAAAATTTACGGGCGCGTCTGTTTTGCTCCAGGACTTCCAACCACAGATAGCTTTCTCCATGTTCTTGGGCAACCTGCACGATCTTCTCAAACATCAACCTCCCATAGTTTTTACCTGTCTCCTGCGGACTCAGATAAAGTTTGTTGAGAAGCGCGCCTGAGATAGCAGTATCTTGGAGGGGACTTCGCCATGTGAGTTTGGCAAACCCAATAGGCTTATCCGTCTGTGCTACAAACCACTGTACATCGGGATCTGCCAGGCTTTTTTCCAGCACGGGTACGGAATACTCGCTTTCCAGAAATGCATCCAGCTCCGGTTTGGCTACCCATAGGTGCTCAAAATGAGCGCGATAGATCATACAACCCAGTGTATTCAATACAATCGAATCATCCGGCTGAGCCATTCGTATACCTAGCGTCATTTTTGTACCCTTTGTATTGGCAAATGATACTGCCTGGCTTCGTTTATGCCACAGCGGTCAATCCCGAGCACACAATTCATTTTTTGATTATTTGTTCAATCCAAGCGTCGTCTGTAATGTCGTGTGCAAACTTGCACATTAGCCGTACCAGATTGTCGACATCCTGCTCGTTCCATTTGGCGAAAATCGACTTTCCAATCCTCGTGCGCGCCTCATCAACGCGATCAGTCATCACCTTTCCTTGCTTGGTGATAATCGCTTCACGGACCCGACGGTCTATTGCACTTGATTGACGATTGACCAGCCCTAGTCCCTCCAACTTGGCAACTTGCCGACTGATAGTGGTGTAGTCGCGCCCTACACGATCGGCGAGCTCGACAACGCCGATGGGGCCAAACCTCTCGACCAACACCAGCAGCGGGAATAACGCGCGATCAATAGAGATGCCCGCCTCCTGCACCATAACCTCATCACGTTGAGGACGGTTCATTACCCCGATGATCTCAAGCAAAGCCCCGTGAAGATCGCGAAGTTGAGTGTCAATGCGTGTCTTTTGCACATGATGACTTGCCACTGTGCACTCCTCTTTAGTAAATAAGTGCATTCTACATATATCGAGAGGGATGACAACGGCTTAACGTGCATATGCCCGGTGGGCCGTTGGCCATTCGTGTCAGTGGTGATGTTCAGGCCAGAATGTGTAGCCTCGTACAAAAATCGCCGCCTCGATTCTCAACCAAGCGTGTTTTTTCGATATGTAATCCGCCGGATCCAGCATTGATGGTTAGGTATTATTCACCCTATCGGGGCAAAGGTGGGATTTATGCCAGCCGGCACAACCGGGTAATGCGCGATAATTCCGGTATTCCCTTAATGGAAAAACATCACTGCTGCTTTTGCTGCTTTTGCTGTTCTTCGCGTATTGCCAGCTTACCCTGACGCCAGTTGAACAGCGGTGTTACCGTTAAACCATGGACAACCACGCTGGTAACAATCACCGTAAAGACGATGTTAACCATGTATGCGGCTTGCGCGCCCGCCATGCCGTGGGTATAAGCGTAAGCAATATAGTTGATGCTGCCGATGCCCCGGATGCCCAGCCAGCCAATCATCAGACGCCGCGCACGCGGGACTCGGCCACCGATGGTGGCTATATATACCGATGCCGGGCGAATCACGATAAACAACACCGCCGCAATCAGTAATCCCATCGGTTCCCAATGCCGCGACAACGTGATACCCAACAACACAATAATGGCAGCGGCAAACAGACGCTCAATGGTATCGCCAAATGACAGGGCGTCCCCCACGACCAGTCCCATGGATTTTTTCGGACCGTGATCGTCAAATGAGTGGCGGCTATGCGGATTCACCAACTCTTCTGCTGGCCGATAGCGCTGGCTATCGGTCATGTTTTCGGGCGAATGCCGGTTCGCTATTCGTAACTCTGCGCCGCGCAGGCCAACACCTGCGGCAAAAGCAGCTAAAAAACCTGATGCATCAAGGCTTTGTGCAGCAGCGTAGCTCAGGGCTATTAGCGACAACGCGATAAAATCACTCGGTGCGATATCGTCCTGAGCATGGCGTAGGCAGGTGGCAAGCAGCCCAATCAGGCGGCCCAAAACATAACCGATTCCTAGCCCGCCAAATAAGGCCCAGAGCACGTCAACCAGCACCCAATGTCCGATGTGCAGATAGGTCACCGGCTCAGTGGAATTCATCAGCAGCAGCGCCAACATGAGGATCGGTAACGCCGAACCGTCATTCATGCCCGCCTCGCTTGACAGCGAAACCCGTAGACTGTCTTTATCACTGGCATCATTGACAGAGATAAGGCTCGCAAGAACCGGATCGGTGGGCGCGACAATTGCCCCAAAGGCCAGCGCCATCGGCCAGGAGAGGCCAATAAGGTAGTGCGCTACCACCGTGATACCCGCCA
Source organism: Acerihabitans sp. TG2 (assembly GCF_035013185.1). Taxonomy (NCBI): domain Bacteria; kingdom Pseudomonadati; phylum Pseudomonadota; class Gammaproteobacteria; order Enterobacterales; family Pectobacteriaceae; genus Acerihabitans; species Acerihabitans sp. TG2. The sequence continues at coordinate 79,244 of NZ_JAYGJO010000005.1, read as the reverse complement.
CTGTCAGTAACATGCCAGGGAAGGCGAGTCGCACACCCATTCGCCAGCCGTGATGGCGAAAAGGAATGCGCAGTTTCAAGCCGGTAATAAACAGTGATGCCACCATCGCGATCTCGGTCAGCTTGCCGGTCAGTTCTGAATGGGCGACGATGTCAACATGCAACAGATCCAGTACCCAAGGACCGCAGGCGATACCCGCTGCCAGATACAAACCAAACGATGTCACCGGGCCGCGGTGTATCCAGCCCGACGCCAGTGACATCAGCAGCAGAAATCCACCCACCACCGCGGTCCATCCCAAAAAACTCATGAGAACCTCCCGTTAAATGCAGATTGCGGCGGTGTCTTTGGATAAAGATGCGATAACTAAAGGTTAGACCAAATTACCCCATGAGTGGCGACTGTCGTTTATTTTTGTGCCATGGCCTCAAACACAGCGGAGTACCGGCCTCCTGAGATGTTCTCAGGCGTGAACGTCGCCTCTAGCCGAGCACATTCCTGTGCCGTCAGCACCACATCGACGGCAGCAGCATTCTGCTCCAGATGCGCGATGCGTTTTGCACCCGGGATTGGCACGATATCGCTCCCCTGTGCCAGTACCCAGGCGAGGGCCACTTGTGCGGCGCTGGCCTCCCTTGCCGCGGCGAGTTGCTCGATCACCGTAACCAGTCGTCGGTTCGCCTCAACGTTACCCGGTTGGAAACGCGGCAATTTGTGGCGGAAATCGCCCGCTTCCAGTTCGCTGGTCGCGGGCAATTTTCCGGTCAGAAAACCCCGCCCAAGCGGGCTGAAGGGGATAAACGTGATGCCCAGCTCGCGGCACGTATCCAACACCCCGTTGGTTTCCACATCCCGGGTCCAGAGGGAATACTCGCTCTGCAAGGCGGTGATCGGATGGACAGCATGCGCCCGACGCAGCGTCTCGGCGGAGACTTCAGAAAGACCGAGAGCACGGACCTTGCCCTGGGCTACCAAGTCACCCATCGCACCGACGGTTTCCTCGATGGGCACGGCCGGATCCACGCGGTGCAGGTAATACAGGTCGATCACCTCGGTTTGTAGTCGTTTCAGCGAGGCTTCGGCCACCGCCCGCGCGTTCTCGGGGCGCCCATCGGTGCCGGTGATCTCACCAAAATCGGTTCGGTCACGGTGGTAAGTGAACCCAAACTTGGTCGCAATCACCACCCGATCACGAAAGGGCTTAAGTGCCTTACCGAGCAGGATTTCGTTACGGTATGGGCCATAGACCTCAGCGGTGTCAAAAAAGTTTAGTCCGAGATCAATCGCCCGGTGCAGCGTCGGGATAGAGTCGGCTTCGTCCTGCACGCCATAGGCCTGACTTAGCCCCATGCAACCGAGACCGATGGCTGATACCTCGATTTTTCCAAGTTTACGATATTCCATAAAATATTCCTGTTTGAATCCATTAGGTGTGCATACAGGATAATTGACGTGAATAACGATGATAAGGCGTGCAATCAAGATTGGCTTAATCTATTATTTAGATTAATGAATCGAACAGAACTGTCCCAACTCGTGGTTTTCGTGACCGTGGCACAGACCGGTAGTTTTCGTGCGGCGGCCGATCGGCTGGGCATCGCGCCTTCGGCGGTCAGTCACGCCATCTCGATGCTAGAAGAGCATCTTGGCTTGCGACTGCTGGCGCGCACCACCCGTTCAACACGCCCGACCGAGGAAGGATCACGTCTGCTCACTCGTGTAGCCGGGCCGCTTGCCGAGATCGAGGTAGGATTTGCGGAGGTTACCGAGGCCGCGGGTTCCCCCTCGGGCCCGCTGCGGATCACCATGCCACTGCACGCGGTCAGTGAGCTCATCATGCGCCGACTGCCCGAGTTTTCGACGCGTTATCCCGCCATCGAACTTGACATCCGCGCCTCGGATATTCTGGAGAATATCATCGAGAGTGGTTGTGATGCCGGCATCAGACTCGGTGAAAGTCTGGAAGCCGACATGATCGCAGTGCGCGCAGGCAGTCCCCAGCGTGGGCTGATCGTCGGAGCACCGGCGTATTTCGCCAAACATCCGGCACCTACGCATCCCCGCGACCTGGCGGCACATAACTGTATCCGTCGCCGGTTTGAGAGCGGGCGCATATACCGCTGGGAACTGGAACACGACGGGCACGCTATCAGCGTAGAGGTGAAGGGTAACCTGCTGCTGCCGCAGCAGGAATTGATACAACACGCGGCGCGGGACGGACTCGGCCTGGCTTTCCTGTTTGAAGAAACGGTCTCGAGCGATATTCGCGCGGGCCGCCTGGTCGTCGTCATGGAAGAGTGGTGCCCGTTTTTCGATGGTTTTCACATCTATTACCCATCGCGACGCCAGATGCGACCGGCACTGCGCGCCTTCATCGACTTCTTCCGCTATCGCACATAGCCGATAATACAACTATAATGATATGATGCTGTCTATCCTATGGATTAGGGAATAATCTTATAGCAAAAAATAATAAAACAGACCCCACTGCTATATTAAAAACGCAGTTAGGCATACATAATGAAAACATGCTGAATACTTTATTTAGTGCATTTCACATCAAAAATTTGTTAATATGCACCAGACAATTTATCCTAAAAAAATAAATAAAAAGTTAGCTAAGATGCATGGTTATCACCAATGGCCAAATGTCATTACCATTTTTACTTTTTTTTACAAAAATTGTAAAAAAAATAACGGTAGCGATATTTCTATAAACTAAATTTATCCGTTGTACTCTTATCCGTTGTACCCTTATAAGAATTACGTTTAAAATAGCTAAAAAGGACACCCTATGACAAAGCAAGACTGGTTAATGCAACTCAGGCGTTGTGGTAATATTGATACGCTGGAACGCGTTATAGAGAAGAAGCGCTACGACTCAACCCCGGATGAACTTGAGACTTTTCTGGCCGCAGCGGACCACCGCTTGGCAGAACTGACCATGGGTAAGTTATATGACAAAGTTCCTGCTTCAGTCTGGAAGCATGTGACATAATGCACAGCGCAGAGTTAACACAGAGTTAACACAGAGTTAAGCGTAGTTTATGAAACCCAAGCTACTCATGTTAGGTTATCATATCTTATTTCATGTGTGGACCTCATGCCATTCATAGGTTCATCACCTAGTATTGCCCTTATTTTTTGCCAATAAAAGTCCTATATAATTAATGGTTTTTTTGAACAAAATAAAAATTTATTTATTTTCATCATGGGTGCAATGCATCTATGTTAGGTGCCCATCAGACCAACAATGAAAAATGCCGATTAAAAAGCAGCGTAGGTATTAAGCAAGATTATTTACCCGCATCGGCATGGCCAGAGCGCCATGGATAAGATGGCATCTACTGACCAAACTCAGTCATTCGCAAAACAATCACCCCGATGCCCCTGGCTGAGAAGGATATGGCAAGAGATGCCGAAACTGTACACCCGTGCCCATGCAACGCGGTTTTTTTTAGCTGCTAATCGATCAACCCATTGGCATCATAAAAAGGATAAGGGCCGTCAAAATCACCGACAAAACAGTGATGTGTGGTCATTCCCTGCCCCGGCAACCAGCGATGGATCAAAAATCCGGCGGGCTCCAAGACAAAATGTGCCGGCGATGCGGGGCTCAGGTCAAAGGCGACCTGATGTGATACCCCGGGAGCGCTACAGGCCAATGTACCGGCGAAACGCGACTGAATATTGCGGTGGACATGGCCACATAACACCCGTTCAACCTGTGGATGACGCTGGATCACCGCCGCCAGTCCCTGTGCGTTAGCCAGTCGTTGTAAATCCATATGCTCAATGCCACTGATAAACGGCGGGTGGTGCAACATCACTAGCGTCGGTTTCTCAGGTTCCCGTGCCAGTTGTTCGTCCAGCCAGTTAAGGCGCTGCTGACATAATTCGCCATAGGGTGCGCCCGGTACGGTGGAATCCAAGCCGATCAGACGCACCGGGTAATCATTCACCGCCCATTGGATAAATCCAGATTGCCGCGCCAGGTAGTCATGATCGCCAAAGGCACGGCGCAATGCCAGTCGGTCATCGTGATTGCCGGGTATGACAAAATACGCCATGGTGAGCGCGCTCAGTGCCTGACGCAGCGTGAGGTATTCATCATCACGGCCGAAATCCACCAGATCACCGGTGATCACCACCACATCAGGACGCGGCATCTGCTGATTGAGGGTGTTAATAGCCGCGTACAACGCAGCCTGCGTATCAACCTTTTTATACGATAATTTGCCACCCGCTTTGATGTGCAGATCGCTGAGGTGGGCAATGATAAAAGGAGCAGTCATGGTGTGTATCTCGATAAATTAAAGGGAAAACCAGGCCTCTGGCGCCACATGTAAACCGACTGTCTGTCCCGGTCGAAAAATCAGACGTGTGCTACAGTCTGCCAGCAGCGGTGTTGGGGTACCAATATCAATCAATACCCGCTGACTCTGGCCCAAAAATTGGCTATGGATCACCGAGCCATGCCATGCGGCGGGCTGCGCCAAACCCAGTATCACATCTTCCGGGCGGCAATAATGCACCGAGCCATTGGGTTGTTGTACACAGTTGACTGACCCGATAAAGTCCGCCACAAAGGTGTTGGCAGGCTGATGATAGATCTCTCTCGGGGTACCTATCTGCGCAATGCGGCCATGTTGCAGTATCACCACGCGATCGCCCAAGGCCATGGCCTCCTGCTGGTCATGGGTAACATAAACCGCGGTGATGCCTTGGCTCGCCAATAGACGGCCGATATCCACCCGCAGCCGTTCGCGCAATTTGGCATCCAGCGCCGCCAGCGGCTCATCGAATAGCAAGACTTTAGGCTGGGCCGCCATCGCCCGCGCCAACGAAACACGTTGTTTCTGTCCACCGGAAAGCCCCTGGACCGGACGATCGGCAAACGCGGCCAAGTCGACCATCTCCAACATTTGCGTCACGCGTTTACGCGTCTCCTTTTCCGGCATCCGCAGGATTTTTAGCCCATAAGCGACGTTTTGCGCCACGTTTAGATTGGGAAACAGGGCATAATTTTGGAATACCATACCCACATTGCGTTTCTCTATCGGCAAGTGGGTCACATTACGATCATCAAACCAGATTTCACCGCCGGGATCGGTGGTTTCCAGCCCACTGATAATGCGCAGTGTGGTGGTTTTACCGCACCCGGAAGGCCCGAGCAGTACCAGGGTTTCACCGGGGTGAATCGCCAAATCAAGGGGATGTAATGCCACCCTGTCATGGGAAAACATACGGGAACAATGGCGTAATTGGATGGCAACAGGTTGTGTCATAACGGTTTCTCTCGGGTTTTGCCCAGCCATTGCATCGCCAACAGCAATGGGACAATCATCATCAGGAAAATCAAGGTATAAGCCGAACCAACCTCAAGACGCATCGATGCATAACTGTCCGCCAGCCCCACCGGTAGTGTTTTGGTCAGTGGGGTATGCAGCATCCAGGTAATGTTAAATTCGCCGATGGACAGTGTGACCACCATGCAGGCGCCGGCAAGAATGCCGCTGACGCAGTTTGGTACCACCACGGTGAAAAAGCGGTGAACAAAACCGGCACCCAGGCTGGCTGCCGCTTCTTCCATGCGCAATAGGTCTATCGCGCGCATCACCGACAAGACCGGGCGAATCATGAACGGCAAGGTAAACAGCACATGGCCAATCAAGATAAACAACCAACTGGCCCGCAGCCCATGGAACCGGCCATAAACGATAAGCAGTCCGAGTGCAGTGGCCAATCCTGGTATGGCCACCGGCAATAACAGGCATTCTTCAATCAGGTGAGCCAGACGTTGGCGGGATTTAAGCAGACCGTAGGCCGCAGGCACCCCGAGCAACAACGTGCACAGCAAACACGACAACGCCAGATACAAAGAGAGCCAGAACGTGCCCGAATACATCTGCCACACCTGGATTAGCCAACGTAGGGTCAGGCCGCTGCGTAGACCGATAAAATAATTTTCCGTCACACCGGCCAACATCGACATCAATACCGGTACGATCATAAATACGCACACCACCAGGGTGAACGTTAATTGGCTGTAAAACAGTACCGGTCTTTTCATACCCCGGATCCCAAACCAGTGGACGACAAACGACGCGCCAACGCCAAGACCAGCCAGGTCACCGCACCTAATAGCACTGACAGCGCCGCGGCGGTGGCAAAGTTGGCATAATTGGTGAATTCACCGTAAATATCCAACGGCAAGATGTCGAGCCGGGTACCCAAGGTAAAGGCGGTACCAAATGCCCCCATGCTGGTGGCAAAACAGATGGCGCCGGTAGACAGCAGCGCTGGACCGATGCCCGGAACAATCACGTCCCAGGTAATACGCCAGGTACCGGCCCCGAGCGACTGCGCGGCTTCCTCCAGGCTGATATCCAATTTTTCACAGGCTGCCATCAGGCTCATAATCACCCGGGGAATCGAGAAGTAGAGATACCCCACAAACAGTCCCCCCAGTGAATAGGCAAACGTCCAGCGCTCACCGAACAAGGCCAGTCCAATCTGGGCAAACATGCCCTGCCGCCCGGCCAGCATGATCACCAAGAACCCCACCACCACCCCTGGAAAGGCCAAAGGAAAGGTCAAAATCGCTAACAACAGCGACTTGCCAGGAAACTTGTTGCGTGCGAGGAAACAGCCGATGATCCCCGCCACGCCCACCGCGGCCACCGAGACCAGCAGCGAAAGTAGTGCGGTGACCCCCAGGCTAATCAGATAACGCGGGCGGGTCAGTATGGTCCAGTAGGCATTCAGACCTGAACTGTTGTCTGGCATACTTCCTAAGGCAATCAGGTAGCAAAACGGCAGCAACCAGAAGGCGCAAAAGAACACCAGCGCAGGCACCAGCGTTAACGTGGCCGCAGGGGATAAGCACCACCTGCGTCGCCCGGTGCACACCGCCCCTAACCAGGCAGACGGTGTGGTGGTATGTTGCCGAACGGGCATTACTTCACCTCGCTAAGATACCGGGCTGAAAAGGCTTTTTGCGCGTCAGCCATCTGCTGATAATTGACCGTTCGCGCACGCTTATAGTCACTGTCCGGCAAGAAATGTGATTTGGCCTGCGCAGAGATGGCACTGGTACGTACCGGCCGAAGATACGCGTTGGCCCAAATAGCCTGACCGCGATCGGAAAGCACATAATCGATCACTTTTTTACCGTTAGCCATGTGCGGCGCATTTTTCACCAGACTGATCACATACGGCACCGTCACCGACCCTTCTTTAGGGATCACAAACGCAATATTGGCGTGATCTTTGTATTTGGCTCGGTAGGCGTTAAAATCGTAATCCAGCAGAATGGGGATCTCGCCGGATAACACCCGCGCATAGGCGGTTTGTTTCGGCACAATCGGCGCGTTGGCCGAAAGTTTTTGGAAATAATGGATGGCGGGAGTGAAATCATTCAGATTGCCGCCTTCGGCCAAATTGATCGCCACGGCGCCAACGTAACCCACAAAGGCGCTGGACGGATCCAGATAACCGACCATGCCTTTATATTCAGGTTTTAACAGGTCAGCCCATGATTGCGGCACCGGCAACCCGCCCAACGCGTCGACATTCACCATCAGCCCCATGGTGCCTGAATGCAGCGCCACCCATTTACCGTCCGGATCCTTCATCCCCGCCGGAATCTGATCCCACAACGCGGGTTTATAGGCGGCCACCACGCCCGATTTTGCGGCTTGGATACCGAACGTCACACCGTAGTACACCACATCGGCAACGGGATTATCCTTTTCCGCCACCAGCTGAGCCAGTGATTGACCGGAGTTCTTGTTATCTTGGGGAACCTGGATGCCGGTATCTTTGGCAATCGCCTGTAGTTGGGTACCCCAGTCAGCCCATTCCGGCGGGCAATTGTAGCAAACGGCATGCTGCGTCGGCGCACTGTGGGCCGCAAGACTGGCCCCCAGCAATAACACCGCCGAGCCAAAATGTGCTAATTGAATGTTTTTCATCTGATTTCCTGGCAGGTTGGTTGAAGGTTAACGATCATGAGGGGTGTTGGCCGCAGGAGGACTCATGCTTTCTCCCAGCCGTAAATAATGGGCAACCACCGATGACGCTGGCGGCTGTCCGTCTAATAACAACATCAAGGTGGCAATGGCGCAGCGCCCCAGTTCGTCTCGCGGTTGCACCACCGAACACAAAGACGGGAACACATGTCGGCCCAGTTCAATGCCATCAAAACCGACAACCGAGACCTGCTCTGGTACCTGATAACCGGCTCGAGTCAGTCCACCAATGGCACTGAGCGCCAGCAAATCGTTGGAGCAAAGTAAGGCGGTTAGCCCAAAACGGCCCTGCAAGTAGGGCAGCAGCACGTTAAAACTGGTGCGGGTGTGGGTTGGCATTTCGATTGCGGGCAACGCCTGTTGCCCACGGTCCGTCATTGCCTGCTGATAACCTTGGTAACGCAGCCGTGCGCGATCAGACTGCCAGATTGGGCCGGTCAGCATGCCGATATGGCAATGGCCCAGATCCTGCAGATAGGTCGTCACCTCGTACATTGCCCGGTAGTTGTCCACACCAATGGCGGGGATAGTGGTGTGATGGGCCGGGTTATGCACCAATACCACCGGCACCTTTTCGTGGGTCAGTTGCGCCAGGACCACGCTATTATCCGCATCGGCAACGGTGAGGATCAGTCCGTCCACCCGCTGGCGCAGCATACTTTCGACCATAGCGGCCTCTTGCTCCGGTTGATAATCGGTGGTGGCCACCAGTAACGAATAACCGAGCTGCTGTGCAGCGCTCTCCATGGCCTGCAACTGTTCAGCAAACACCGGGTTGCTTAGCGTTGGGATCAGCACACCGATGATACGTGTTGATTGGGTGCGTAACTGCTGAGCCACCCGATTAGGGCGAAAGCCCAATTGCTGTGACGCGGCAAGCACGCGATCGAGGGTATTCGGACGCAACAGTTCTGGTGCTGAAAAGGCCCGGGCCGCGGTAGCGCGTGATACACCCGCCATTTTGGCCACGCTGCTTAAATCGGTCATAACGTATCATTCTCCAAAATGAGATCGATCTCATTGCTGGGAAAATAACAAGCAACAATGACGCTGAGATGACAGCGAAATGACGTTTAGTGGCGGCTGAATGTGGATAAAAGATAACATCACGGCACCGGAACAACGTGTCGAACGCGGCACGGCAACCGTGGGGGGGGTAAGACGCCGTGAGATTAACGGTTTAACATTTTGCTATGTGATAGGCGAAAAAACAGAGTTAATTGAAGGACGGTGTCATGATGCAACGTGATAGCCTGGCAGGGAGTGGCTGGTTTGGCGTTTATCCCGATAGTTTGCATCGTTTTTTCCGTTATCCGCCGGCTGGGATGCTACAGCAGGCCAATTTAAAAGAGAGCACTATTATGAGCAATGTTACGATTTACCATAATCCTGCCTGCGGTACCTCGCGTAATACCCTGGCACTTATCCGCAACAGCGGTGTGGAACCGGACATTATCTTTTACCTCGATACCCCACCACATCGTGAACAACTCACCACACTGATCGCCGATATGGGCATGACCCCACGGGCGCTGCTGCGCAAAAATGTCGAGCCTTATACACAATTGGGGCTGGAGGACGATAAATGGACCGATGAGCAGTTAGTGGATTTTATGCTGGCGCACCCGATCTTGATCAATCGCCCGATCGTCGTCACCCCGTTGGGCACCAAACTATGCCGCCCCTCGGAACAGGTGCTGGATATTCTGCCTGACGCACCGCAAGGCGCGTTTGCTAAAGAGGATGGCGAAGTGGTTGTTGATGCCAATGGCCGCCGGGTGACAAAATAACGGCGCATTGGCCGCCGGGGCAATGATATTGCCCCGGCGGCCAGCCAGTGCGTGGTGGGTTTGGCTAAACCCGTACCACGTCCACCAGGCAGCTCATGGCATTAGGCCCTTGGGTCAATGGCGACGAACCGATATCCAAGGTCAGTACGTTGACATTGCCTGATTGCTCAACGTCGTGCCAGGTTTTCTGGCCAAAACCGGGGTCAAACCAGGCACCGGTGGACATGATTACCACCCCCGGGGTCACACCATCGGTAATCTGTACCCCGGCATAAATACGGCCGCGGTCGTTTCTGACTTCCACCCGTGAGCGATCGGTAATCTGCCGCGCGGCCGCATCCTGCGGATGCATATAAAGCGTCTCTTTACCGGCAGTATTATTGGCCGCCACCTGGGGCGTTTTTGCCAGTTGGCTGTGGAGTCGATCGGCGGGCTGGATGGAAATACAATGCAAAGGCCAGGTTTTCGCCACGGGCGATCCCAACCATTCAATGGGCTCACGCCATTGCGGATGGGGCGCAAAGTCAGGATAACCATAACCGGCAATGGACGAACTGTATAACTCGATTTTGCCACTGGGGGTATTAAGCGCGTGCGCCTGTGGGTCGTGACGGAAATCCTCAAAAAAGACAAACGGCTGTTCATCCATTGGAATTTCAACATACCCCTGTTGCCAAAACTCATCAAATGACGGCCAGGAGGATGCCGCGGCGTGCTGCTTGGCCGCGCAATCCGCAAACAACGTCTCCAGCCATTGCCGCTCAGTGCGATTTTGCGTGAAGGTGTCCCGATGGCCTAGCCGCTGAGCCAGCTCGCTGAAAATATCAACGTCATTACGCGCTTGGTGCTGAGGGGGGATCGCCTGATGCATGGCAAAAATGAAACGATCGCGGGAAGACCCGCCGATATCATTACGTTCCAGGGTAGTGGTGACCGGCAAAACGATATCCGCCATCCTTGCCGCCGGTGTCCAGACAATATCCTGTACGATGACGGTATCCGGCTTACGCCAACCCTCAACCAGCCGATTCAACTGCTGATGATGATGGAACGGATTGCCCCCGGCCCAATGAATCAGATGAATATCGGGATAAGTGTGCGTTTGCCCATCAAAGGTGTAGGCGGTTCCCGGATGCAACAGCATGTCGGCGATGCGCGCGACGGGTATCGCTTGCCCGGCGTTGAGGCTGGAGGGTGACGCCGGGGCCGGCGTGGCGATACGTTCATTGCCTACGCAGTTCATCGAACCCTGTCCGAACGAGAAACCACCGCCCGGCAAACCCACCTGTCCGAGCATGGAGGAAAGCGCAATCATCATCCAGTAAGGTTGCTCACCCCGATGCGCGCGCTGAATGGAATAAGAACAGGTGATAAAACTGCGCACCCCGATGAGCTGTCGCGCCAAACGTTCGATGCGCGTTGCCGGAATGCCCGTGATCGCGCTGGCCCAATGTGGCGTTTTGGCAATGCCATCCCCTCGCCCTTGCAGGTAATCGGTCAGCTGTTCGTAGCCCACACAATAATGCTGCAGGAAATCTTTATCGTCAGCGCCCAGCCGTTGGATCTCATATGCCAACGCCAACATCAGCGCCACATCGGTATTGGGGCGGACAGGGATCCATTCAGCGTTGACAAACGCCGGACAATCGTCACGCATCGGACTGATGTTAATCACCGGTATGCCTTTGGCTACCAACTTCTCCAGCGCCGGTTTTAGCGTATGTTGCCCAGCGCCCCCGGAGGCAACCTGCGCATTTTTTAGCGCCAGCCCGCCGAAAGCCAGCAAAATATCACAGTGCTCGGCGACACTGCGCCACTCGGTGACTTTGCCGGTCAACGGATGAAAGGTGCCAATGACATAAGGTAAGAAAAACTGCGCGGCGCCCCAACTGTAGTTGCCCTGTTGATCAACCGCCCCGCCGCCGGAAAAATAAAAACGGCGTACCTGGGAGCGGGCATGATGGAAACGCCCGGCGGATGACCAACCATAAGACCCGGCGAATAACCCATCGGCGCCATACTGCTCGCGAACCCGGCGGTTCTCTTGAGCCACCAGGTCCAGCGCCAGATCCCAGTCAATTTCAACAAACTCTTCTTTGCCCCGCAGAGAACGGTCGCTGTTTTCTCGTTTTTGCAGCCACGAACGGCGCACCGCGGGGCGGCGAATCCGCAGATCGGAATAGACCAGCGGGACAATAGAATCGAGCATTGCCGAGGGGGACGTATCGTGGGCAAAAGGCTCGCAGCGAATCAATTTACCGTCGTCTACCACGGCGGTAAACGCGCCCCAATGCGCAAGGTGTGGATAACGCTTAATCGACATGACAACCTCAGGGTAATCATTAGCAAACTGAATAATATACTGAATCAGATGCTTTCCCAATCACGCAGTGGGAAAAACGTCGATGGATTCCAACATCACTTTGCGCATAAAATGAGGGTGAAGACGGGTCGTAGGGCGAAGGTGATGGATTCAGAAAAATCTGAAAAAACTGCCATGAAAACCTATCACGTCAGCACCGATAAATGCTATACCGTTCTCTTGGCGTAAGATTTTTGCAGCTACTATGAGGGCAACCCAATGGGTACACTCACTATCCGCATTGATAATGATATTAAAAAATGCGCTGACGATATCTGCCAGCGCTACCACACGACCCTAAACGCCCAAATTGTACTGCATTTGAAAGATCTGATTGATAATGGAAAACCCCTCTACCCTCCACAGCCATGTGATATTCACCATGAGACAGCTATAGTCGCATTGTGGTTATTGCTAGCACCTTTGCGCGAACATTACATGCAAATTAATCTGGATATTTATGCAGGTATACCGGTCGCGTCAGAGGCATTCGCTCAAGCGGACAGCGCGTCAATGGAATTCACGGTATGTTTCCCTAAAATTCGTGTGCAAGTACCCGTCTCTTCTTGGCCAATCTGGGACGCATTGAACCTCGCGGTGGTGCAATTACGCACCACTTCGGCACAGATCACGCCATCAGAGGATATCAACTGGCTTAACCCGAGGGCCATTCCCCAAGTGTCAGGACTCTCTTTGGTTCAACGTGAACGGTTCCTCAAGGACTGCCGCGAGTTTGAGCGCCAGGTGCTGCTATTACCACGCCCACAGGGCCATCCGCTAGAGAACGACACCTGCCGTAGCCTGATCACGGTACTGATCGACGCCGGGGTCATCATGAACTCGGCTGAATTATTCTATCGCCTGCTTTGCCAGCGGGTTAGCCATGATGGATTGACCGCCCATGAGGCGTTTATCGACGTCATTGACCACCTGCCGGCACTGTCGTTGCGGCTATTGCCCGCGACTGTTCTGGATCGGTTAGCCTTACAGGCAGCACTGGTTGATGCGGGTTTTAGTCCCTCTGAGGTTGGCAAGGTACTTAGCGTGGTACTTGCGCAAAAAACCTAATATACGGAATATGTCCTTTTCACATCCATTAACCTAACCCAGGCAAGGTACACTCAATGCATGCCATCCGTGACGCACAGATAACCGATGCACCGGCAATCGTTAGCCTGCTCGAAGCCCTTGATTACCCTGGCACCGATGATTTTATCAAGGACAGGTTGCTACAACTTATAAACCACCCTGATGAAAGGTTGCTGGTATCTGTAGAAAACGAGGTGGTTACCGGGGTCATTTCCTTACATTTTATCCCTCAACTTGCGCTTGCCGGTGATTTTTGCCGCATTAGCTATCTGTGCGTCAGTGGCGAAACCAGAGGAAAAGGCACGGGTAAAGCGCTCGAAGAGCACGCGGTCCACATGGCCAGACAACGCGGTTGTGACCGCATTGAGGTGCACTGCCATTCCCGTCGAACCGATGCTCACCGGTTTTATGGCAGGCAGGGTTATGCGGAGTCGCCAAAATATTTATGTAAATCACTAAAAATTGTACCCTGATGCGGTTCTCTACCATCAGCACGATAAATTGGCGGGGTAGGACATATCAACGATGGAGCATAAGCACATTTTAGTTTATTGACCCTGATGCAAATGACTGGTTTCGGTATTGGCATGTTGATTGTCACCCCGTTTTACGTGTGGTTTTCACCCGCGGTGGTGATTGTTATTTTTCATGGATTACCCCTTAGCGTGTTGCTTATCGTATGGCTGCTCAGAAAGCATGCTCCACAATATCCTGAAACGTCATAAAACTAATGTATTTTATCCATCGCCAAAAAAACGAGGTTATGATGCAAGCTTATCTGTCACTCATTACCATCACCGGTGCATTAGCGGCGGGCGCGGTGAGTCCAGGGCCAAGTTTTATCTTTGTGGCCAGAAATGCAATGTCCTTATCCCGGCGGCATGGATTTGCCACGGCGCTAGGCATGGGGTCGGGGGCATTCATCTTTTCAATTTTTGCCTTGCTGGGTTTACAGGCGGTATTTAGCGCGGTTCCCGTGGCGTTTTGGTTATTAAAAATTGTCGGTGGGGTTTATCTCATCTTGCTTGCATCCAACATTTTACGCTCGGCGCGCCAGCCACTGCACGGGCTAACGTCGAACCAAACGGCCTCTATCTCACTGTGGCAAGCCTATATTTTTGGTTTGTTTACGCAACTGAGCAACCCGAAAACGGCTATCGTGTTTGCCGGTGTGTTTTCGGCATTGTTACCGCAGCAGATTCCACCCTATTTTTATGCGGTGATACCGCTGGCGACTTTCTGCGTCGATGCCGGCTGGTATTCCATGGTGGCATTGGTGCTATCGTCCGAAAAACCGCGAAACGCGTATCTTCGGGTTAAAACGCTGGTTGATTGCACCGCAGGTGGTGTGATGGGGTTACTGGGTTTAAAACTGATATTAAGCAGTAAGTAATGTCACCCGCTGGATAGCGCGAGTGTGCTGCAACGGGATAAAACAGAGTAACCTGCAATCAGATCAGATTGCAGGTGTTTGATCCAAGAAAACTCAAAAGTGATAGGTGACGGCTGCCGTCACTGTCGTCTGATTACGCTCGAACACAATCGGGCTGTTGGCTGCATGATCGCCAAGCCAGGTATAACCTGCACTGAGTGCAGATCCCCAATGTGGTGTGAACTGATGACTCCAGGCCAGGTTACTGTCCACGCCATAAAAACCGCCCGCAGCACGATAACGGGTATAGCCAGACTGCACACGTTGCTGGTCATTCACGCCGTAAAAAGTATTCATGTAGCGCCCGTCGCCAAACAACCCAGACACCTGTAGTGCGATCGTGTCACTGTCATTTTGCAGCGCAATGAGCGTAACCGACGTACGATACTGGACACCCTGTCCATCACTGAGCGGAAGCGTTGCCCTGCCTTCCAGCGTAAGCCACTGCGTCGCCATCCATCCCAGCGCCACGGACGTATTAACCGTAGCGTCGATATTGCCCATGCCTTTCAATTTATCAGTACCGTCTCGCCAACTGGAATCCTTATCTGAACGCCCTAAGCCATAACCGAGACTATTCTCAATGTAGAGGCCGTTGGCATTTTGCAGGTCATATCCCACACCTTTCACCGAATCGAGGAAAAAAGCACCATCCTGCGCCTGAACAATCGGAACCATTTGAGTGTGACGTTTGTCTGACCCACTATAGCGAGGGGCATTTTGTGCCCCCAATCCTACAGTGAGACTTTGCTGCGTGGTACTGCCGTCATCAGCTTGTACGTCTATTGCCGTGACGCAAACAGCAAGACAAACCATGTGCAACACCCATTTTCTGGTTATCATCGTACACCTCATCAATGGATCGTTTCTGGCCATGTAAAACAGTCATCGCCGTTTATCAAAGCAATATTATGAATAGGCAGTATCAATAAACTGTCAGGGTTTTATGAAGAAATGGTCAAGGTTGCCCAAATGCAGACAAAACGTGTACTGGTGATAGAAGATGATGCCGATGCGGCCGATGTGCTGGAGGCCTATTTACGCCGTGAAAATTATGAGGTTGCCATTGCCGATGATGGGTTAAAAGGCCTGGATATGGTGAAACGCTGGAAGCCTGATCTGGTGCTACTTGACGTCATGCTACCAGGGATGAACGGGACAGAAGTTCTGGCGGCCATTCGGCGTTCGGGTGATATTCCGGTCATCATGGTAACGGCGATGGGCGACATCTACGATAAAATCGGCGCCCTGCGCTACGGGGCGGATGACTATGTGGTGAAACCCTACAATCCCGGTGAAGTCATCGCACGCGTCCAGGCGGTGCTGCGGCGTATCTCGCCGCCTGGTGAGCGGGTCAAGCAGCTTCGTTGGCAAGGGCTTGAAGTCGATACCGAATCACTGACGGTCACAGTGACTGATGCGTCAGGACGTCAGTCAAGACCTGAATTAACCCCTACCGAGTTCAGCTTGTTAACCACGTTGATGCGCACACCAACACGTCCCCTCTCACGCCAGCATCTGTTGGAACTGTGCTTGCCAGAAAGTGAGGCCCTGGAACGCGTGGTAGATACGCACATTTACAATGTGCGAAAAAAGCTGGAATTGGCGGGTATACATAACATTTTGTTAAACGTCCGCAGCGTAGGATACAGGTTTAGACAGCCATGAATAATGTGCAAAATCAATCTCTTTGGCGCTGGATTTGCGTGCGTATTTTGACGCTGGCCATTGGTTCCGTTATTGCGATTGCGCTTTGCATGTGGCTGCGTTTCAACCTCCAAAACATGTGGATCATCTATCACATGCCACCGGCGGTGAAAACGGCGTTTTTAACGCTACGCGATCGTCCAGAACTTGATCCCGCCTTATTCCATCAGATCATGGATGAGCGTTGGGGGATCTGGTACTCAGTGCCCTCGATCATGTCAGCTGATTGGATTATGGTCGGCGTGCTGGTGCTGGTGATCATTCCTTTTATCGTCGTGCTGGGGCTGTATGCCGCCCGACCGCTTTCGGCACAGTTTATTAATCTGGCCACCGCCGCACGGGCGGTATCCCGAGGTGAATTCACTATCCGGGCTGGGTTGGTAAAAAATGCACCGATAGAGCTTGCTCGGTTCACTGACGATTTCAATACGATGACACTGCAGCTCGCGCGTTATGAACGGGAACTGCATGCCTCGCATGTGGCAATGGCGCACGAACTGCGCTCCCCGCTTACCGCTGCTATTGGCCGGATGCAGGGCATGCTTGATGGTGTGTTTCGGTTGGAGCCGCAACAGTTGGAAATGGTCATGAAACAACTTCAACTGCTCAGTCGGCTGACCGAGGATTTGCATCTACTGTCGTTAGCGGATGCCGGTCAACTCACTCTCGACCACAATACGCTGAATCTGGCAGAGCTGCTGCAGGAACGGGCTAGCTGGCTCAGGCCACAGGCTCAAGCGTGCGCCATGGTGATTACCGTGACGGCGGCAACGCCTTGTCGTTATGTAGGCGATGCTTTTCGGCTGGGCCAGATGTTTACCATTCTGATGGAAAATGCGCTGCGCTATGCCGCGGAAGGTGGGTATCTGAATGTCAATATCTGCCCGCAACGCGGCGGATACGAGATGACCTTTCAGGATAATGGTCCGGGGGTGCCTGCTGATTTCCTCCCCATCATGTTTGAGCGTTTTACCCGAGCAGAGTCTTCACGTGGGCGTCATTCAGGCGGTAGCGGGCTGGGGTTATCGATTGCCCGGGCTATTGGTGTGGCGCATGGCGGTAGCCTAGTGGCAACGCTTCCGGCAAACGGCGGGCTGTTGATTACCGTGCATTTACCGCCCAACTAAACGATAAAAACAATAAATTTGTGCGTCTTGACCATCTCTTGATGAAATATAAAGAGGATCTGGACAAAACCTGGATTGAATAGCGTTATCTCAGTTCAGGAACATTGTCATGACAGATATCTTTAACCATTGTGCCAAAGCTGCACTGCATCATCTTTGGTGCTCAGGACGGTTGAAACCGCTATTTCCTGGGCTCATCGCGCTAGTATTGCTGGTGTTCGCGGTACTACTCCTTTCCAGTTGCGGCGACAAAAAACCAAAGCAGAACGTTCCTCCACGTCCGGTACGGGTCATCGTGGTACCGGCACCGACAGCCGGTATAGCGTTCACCCAGACCGGAGAAATCCGGGCTCATGATGACGTCACGCTGGGGTTTCGTGTGGATGGGCGTCTACTGACCCGTACGGTGGATGTGGGCGATCACGTTCAAGCCGGTCAGTTAATTGCCACCGTGGAGAATGATACCAGTCAAAATCAGTTGCGCAGTGCAAGGGCAGATCTGGACAGCGCCCAGGCGGCGGAACGGGTCGCTGCACTTAACCTGCAACGCATGAAGCTGCTGATGCCACAGGGTGCAATAGCCCGTTCGCAATATGATACTGCACAGTCAGACTGGCAAGCAGCCCAATCCCATCGGCGGAGCAATGAGGCCGCACTGAAAAACGCCCAGGATAACCTTTCATGGACCCACCTGACTGCACAGCAGTCCGGCGTGATCATAAGCGTAAGCGCCGCCCCCGGCCAGGTGCTCAGCGCCGGGCAGACCGTGGTCACACTGGCTGTCGGCAGCGGACGCGATGCGGTGTTTAATCTTGCCGATCCTCAGGTCATCACCCGCAACACTGGCGTGCCATTTACCCTTTCGCTCCTGGCCGATCCATCCGTGCATACCACTGGACATCTGCGAGATATCAGTCCACAGGCCGATCCACAAACCCGCACCTGGCGCGTTCGTGTCGCACTTGATGCCTTACCCGACGCCATGGCGCTAGGTGCCAGCGTGCTGGGTGAAATTGAGCAGACCGGAATGCGGGCGATGGTGCTGCCAGCCTCGGCCCTGACCCGTCTAGGGACGAGCCCGGCGGTATTTGTCGTGAATCGGGCCTCGCGGCAATTGCAGCTTCGTCCGGTGAAGCTCGCCCACTTTACCGCTACTGAGATCTTTATCGCCAGTGGCATAAATCCAGGTGAAATGGTGGTGACTGCCGGCGTCAGTAAATTACGTCAGGGAGAGAAAGTCTCTCTCGATGAGGATAAACCATGAAGAACCGTTCAATAAAACAGACCTTCAACCTCTCAGCCTGGGCGCTAAAAAATCAGCAGATGATGGTGTTTTTCATGTTGCTCATCATGGCCGCCGGCGTGATGAGCTATCAAAACCTCCCACGCAATGAAGACCCGGCATTTACCATTAAAACAGCGATTGTTTCCGCTCAGTGGGCCGGTGCAAACGTACAGGATACGGTGAATCTGCTCACCGATCCCCTGGAGAAAAAACTACAGGAAATCCCTTATCTCGATGACGTAGAGAGTCAAACCCGTGCCGGGCAGTCGATAATCTATGTCAACTTGCGTGACGATACGCCTCCGGCTCGGGTGGCGGATATCTGGTATCAGGTGCGTAAAAAAATGCATGATATCAGCTCATCCTTGCCGGAAGGGGTTCAAGAACCCGCGGTCAACGATGCCTTTGACGATACCTTTGGCACCCTTTACGGCTTTACCGCTGAAGGTTATTCACCACGAGAACTGCGCGACAAGGTGGACGATATCCGTCGCGATCTGATGTCGCTGCCGGATATTGGCAAGATCACACTGCTGGGGGTGCAGGAAGAACACATTGTCATTGCTTTTTCGCCGCGTAAACTTGCGGGTATGGGGCTGGATCTGCAGCAGGTCAGTGATGCATTGACAGCACAAAACGCCGTGGTATCGGCCGGTGTATTAAGAAGCGGCCAGGAGAATATCGCTCTGCGGGTCAGCGGTGCGCTGGATTCAGAACAGAGTTTTCGGGCGATTACGTTACACATTAACCAGCGCTATATTCCCCTGACGGATATTGCCACCATCAGCCGGCAATCTGCCGAGCCACCTACGCCGACCTTTCGGGTGAACGGCCAGCCGGCCATCGGTCTTGCCCTCGCCATGGCCTCTACCGGCAATATGCTTACATTTGGTCAGGCAATCAACAACCGGATGGCGGACATCCAGTCCCGTCTGCCCCACGGTATTGAGATGATAAAGGTCGCGGACCAGTCCGCCGTAGTAAAACAGGCCGTTAGCGGCTTCGCCCATGTCCTGCTCGAAGCCGTGATCATTGTGCTGGCCGTATCTTTTATCTCCCTGGGTATGCGCGCGGGTCTGGTGGTTGCCGCCGCCATTCCTTTGGTCCTGGCAATGACGTTTGTCGGTATGATGCTATTCGGAATAGGGCTGCAACGTATTTCGCTCGGTGCACTGATTATTGCGCTTGGCCTGCTGGTCGATGATGCCATGATAAGCGTCGAGGCAATGGTTGCACGACTTGAGGCGGGCGACAGCCGTTGGCGCGCCGCCACTTATGCCTTTGAGACCACCGCTTTCCCGATGCTGACCGGTACGTTAGTGATGATTGCCGGTTTTATACCGGTTGGTTTTGCTGCGTCGAGCGCTGGCGAGTACTGTTTTTCTCTGTTCGCCGTCGTGATGATTTCACTGCTCTGCTCCTGGGTGGTGGCTATCCTTTTCTCGCCGCTGATGGGGACCTGGCTATTGTCCGTTCCCCCAACGCACCACGAACCGTCACCGACCAGGGTGATGCGCGGCTACCACAATTTACTGCAGTGGGTATTACATCACCGGCTCCTGACACTGGGATCGGCGATGGGGTTGTTGTTACTGGCTGCATTTGGCTCAACGTTTATGCAAGGAGAGTTCTTCCCGGCATCCGACCGCCCTGAACTGTTAGTCAGTCTGACGTTGCCGGCCAATGCGTCTGAGGAACAAACCGCGCGCCAGACCGAACGGTTAGAAAAAATCCTTCTGGGAAATACCAATATTGACCATTTCACCAGTTATATCGGGGGCGGCGCGGTACGTTTTTATCTGCCAATGGATGTCTTGTCAGATAATGAAAACACCGCCCAGTTGGTGGTGGTGGCAAAAGGTCTGGATGCCAGAGACCGACTCAAAAATCAATTGGACCGAGTCCTTGCCCGGGACTTCAGTGACCTGACGACCAGGGTATCGCCATTGGAACTGGGTCCACCGGTCGGTTGGCCCATCAGGTATCGCGTGATTGGCCCTCATTATGAAAAGATACAGACGATTGCCCGGCAACTGGCCGCCTCCCTGGGTGAGAGTCCACTAACCCGAGAGGTTAACCTGACGGCCGGCGAGCCGGAACGGGTGATCACCCTGGAGATCAACCAAACCGCCGCACGCGCTGTGGGGGTCTCTTCCGAGACCCTGGCGAATACGCTGCATACTTTGTATTCAGGTCGCGTGATCACCTCGGTTCGTGACCGTAACCGCATGATTGACGTCGTGTTGCGCGGCGACGATCGGGATCGGCAGGACACCGGGATTCTTGGGGGATTAATGATACCCACGGCAGACGGAACTAAAGTGCCGTTAAGCCAGATAGCCACGCCGGTATGGGGCATTGATGATCCGCTGATTTACCGACGAAACCGGCTGCCATTCATCACAGTGCAGACCGATGTGGCGCCGGGTATGAATGCAGCTGAGGTGTCGGCACAGCTAGCGTCACGTGTGCAACGGCTACGCGGCACACTCACGCCAGACTATCATATCAAGGAAGACGGCGCCGTGGCGGAGTCGGACAAGGGTAACAGCTCGGTATTTGCCGTGCTGCCGGTAACCCTGGTGGTGATGCTGGTTCTGCTTATGCTTCAATTGCGGCAGATCTCACGTATGTTACTCGCCCTATTGATGGCCCCGTTTGGCCTGATTGGTGTGGTACTGTCCATGCTACCGACCGGGACGCCCATGGGTTTTGTGTCGCTGCTGGGTATCATCGCGCTGGCGGGTATGATTATTCGCAACGCGGTGATCCTGATCAGTGAAGTCGATAACCATGCACGGGCGGGAATGAGGCGCGACGATGCCATTATCGCTGCGGCGAAACACCGTTCACGCCCGATATTTCTGACGGCCAGTGCTGCCATTTTGGGAATGCTGCCTATCTCGCGTCAGGTATTCTGGGGACCCATGGCGCTCGCCATTATTGGCGGATTAGTGGTAGGTACCCTGATAACCCTGACGGTTTTACCTGCATCAATCAGCTTGGTGATGCAAGTTGAACAGAAAGGGAGAAAAGATGAACCACGCTAATCATAGTTTCACCTAAAGTTTTTCTGAAATATAACCCCCTCTAAAGCGTTATCCCCCGCCCGGGGGGTTTATCGGTTGAGAAATAAAGGTGTTGGCCTTTTTTTTCAACAATGAAATGTTATACTCGGCTGTAGGCACTCTTGTCACAGTTGATTTTCAATCCCAAGTACATGAAAATTTGCGACATAAATCATTAGAGGTGTTCATGAGTATCCTCAAGGCGACAAACCATCATGAAGCAGTAAAACTGGTTGCAGCACATGCAGCGCATAAAATTGAACTAGCCTATGAAATCAAAACGGATGAATTCTTCGAACTGGCAACCAATTGTTGTAGCCCAGGAGACAAGATCATGAAAGGAGAAAACTATTTTGTTATTTCGTTGAAAGGCATGTACATTCCGCCCAACAACTAAACATCTCGGTCATATTGAAATCCCCTGTTTAATACCCTGTGCGAGGCTTACGTCAGTCAGTATTGTTGACTATCGTCAACGCACATCATCACCAATTTTTTTTCCATTCAAAAACCTTTAAATAAATGACATTGCTAGTATTAATTGTTATTACACCATGAGATATTCAATAGACTGGGTCTAGCATGCGGTGCCAACAATAAAGGAATGGATCAAATGACTGATACAACGAACCTGACAATCAAAATCCCTCTGGAATTAAAAGATAAAATCAGAGCTGCAGCACAGGAAACACAGGTTTCCCTGAGCGCTGAAGTCTGTGCTCGCCTAGAAAAAAGTTTCGAAATCAGTACGATGAATTTAGAGCACGCCGCAAGCTTGATTGATAATCAAAATCAAGTTGCAAGCTTGATTGATAATCAAAATACTGAGGAGCACGCGGTTGAAGAGCCGCTTAGCCATAAAGAATTGAAAAAAATCAGGCAATTGCTTCAGGATAGTCATGACAGACTAAAAAAATCCGCAAAAAAGAAGTAGGCATTTAACAGAGAAATTAACCACAGATCGTGGGTAGATACTGCGGCAATCAGACATCGTGTTCAAGTATCCAATGCCGGTGATATTGCGGTTAAAAAGGTCAGTTTTAGACAAAAAAATGCGTTGCTGGTTGACGCATGGTGGGTTGGATGTGGTTGATGGCAGTCATCATGTTCTCTGTGCAGTGAAAATCAATAGCGTTCGGAGAAACATGTATTCCGTGCGGGAGAAGGTTTCCCGCATACAAATCAATGGCTGGACCAACGATTGGCATAACATAGTCTACTTAAGCGAAATATCCGGTTTGGTGATATTCAGATCATAGTCATCGGCGCGCATGACCCATCTCATCGACTCTTGGGCTAGCACCCCTATTTTTATCGGTACACGAATGAAAACTAAAAAGCAGGACATTATTACCTCATCAATGAGATTGTTTAACAATGAAGGGTATCAATCCCCTGGAATTGATCGCATCTCAGAAGTAGCAGGAGTTTCAAAAATGACATTTTATCGATATTTTCCTGATAAAGAATCGTTAATCATTGTTATTTTAGAAGAAAAACGTCTTCACTTTATGTCAGATATCAGACAGGTGGTAGAAAAAAAATCTTCAACAAAAGACAAGCTTTTTGCAATCTTTAAGTATTATGATCAATGGTTCTCCGGGTCAAATTTTAATGGGTGTATGTTCACCCGAGCCGTGATGGAATTCGGCCATTCTATATCGGCCATCTATGACATAAATATCAGGTTTAAAACGGAACTGGGAAATATGATCCGCAATATTTTATTGTCATGTCTGAAACCGGAACCGGCCGAAAGAACCGCATTTATTATCATCATGTTAATTGACGGTGCAATTGCTGCCAGTCAGTCACAAGGAATGGCAACAAAAGAATATCCACCAGCCATGATTGCCTGGATGGCAACCAAGGCCATTATTTATTCAGAGGGAGGGACACTTTAGTGATGCCTGTTCGTTCTTTCTTAGAGCAAAACCAAATACCTAGGCTGATAAAAACAGCACTAATGACATGAAAAAGCTTCAGTTCAGTGCCCAGAAACACGACGCTAAACGCCCCACCAGAAAGCGGAATAATATGTGTGTAAATATCCCCTCGCGTTGCACCAATTTCAGCGATACCCCGATTCCAGAAAACATAGGAAAGCCATGAAGGGAAAATAACCAAATATGCTAACCCGGCCAAAAAAAACGTCTGATGATAGGATGATAATTCAATATGGCGGTGTAATAACACATATATAATAAGAACAGGGATCAGTATCACCGCGCCGATCAATGAACTCACGGCAACAAATGCGTTACCCAGTATACGTTTATCTTTTTTACGCAAAAAAGAGCAATAACACGCCCAACTCAGAGCAGAACCCATCGTCCATAGATCACCCTGATTAAGATGGCTAAACGTATTCAAATGGGTTAATTGTCCCTTAAACACCAGATAGATCACCCCCAGGGTGCTTAATATCACACCAAAACAATTATTTTTAGATACATAATCTTTGAATATTATTCTATTTATCAGCAATACCATACAGGGTGTTGCCGACATATAAATGGCTGCATTTAACGAACTGGTATACTGCAACCCAATATAGAGGGTGAGGGGAAAAAGAACCTGACCCAATATCGACAGAAACACCACAATAGGGAATGAGTGTGTCAGGAAAATGCGGCTAGCGATGACCTGTTTTCGATATAAGATCAGCAGTAACACTGCGGTGATAGCCCAACGGGCTTCAGTCAGAATGACAGGGTCGGTGCCTGACACCAGGATATGTCCCACGACATAATTACCTCCCCAGAAAAGGGCTGCTAACGTAAGCAGTAAGTAAGGCACAACGTCTTCCTCATGAAGCTAAGCCAAGTACCGACTATACAGATCAGTATCGTTTCCTATATGACAAAAATCAAAAAAGACACAAAACACACACGAAAAAAATAGATACATTGATCATATCTTATTTATTTTTTTAACAATGTTTTAATCATGTTCGACATCATCACGTCGCGATTATTGCAATACTAATCTGTATACCGTTAATCCGGACCACCGGCGATAAGTGCGCCGAACGCCGCAACGATCGTCGGCACCTGCGCGCGGCTGATGTGCTGGTGGGTCACCAACCGCAATATGCCCGGGCGGCTGACTCGCGTCAATACCCCCTGCCGAGCTAACCCGGCAACCCAACTTCCAGCATTGCGCTGTGCGTCGCAAGCCACATGCACCTGCAGAATATTGGTCACCGGCGGGGTGACATCCACCAGCGAGGAATCCAACTGCTGCAGCCCGGACCAGATTAACTGATTGCAGTCATGATCTTGCTGCAACCTGTTGACTCCCTCTTTAAGGGCGACCAGTCCAGCGGCAGCCATGATGCCGGCCTGGCGCAGTCCACCGCCCAACATGCGCCGAAAAATGCTCGCTCGCTCGATAAAAGCAGCATCGCCCACCAGTAGCGCGCCCATGGGCGCGCCGAGTCCTTTCGACAGGCAAAAACTCATGCTGTCGGCCCCTGCCCCCAGACTGGCGGCGTCGGTTCCCAGTGCCACTGCAGCGTTAAAAATACGCGCACCGTCAATATGGACCGGCACCCCGGCTGCGCTGGCGAGCGTTGTCACTCGGTGCATATAGTCCAATGACGGCACATGGCCACCCGAATGGTTATGACTGCTTTCAATGCAGACCAACGCCGTGGGCCCGCCGTAGCGGGAATAACCTTCACGTAGCCGTGCGGCCAGCAGTGAAATATCCATTTCCCCCCGATGCGAAGGAATGGCGACGCAAAACAGGCCGGCCAGGCGCGACATGCCGCCTGCCTCGGAGACTGCCATATGGGCCTGCTGGTCCACTATGATTTCCGTGCCGCCCCGTTGATTGTGAGCCAGCACGGCGATGACATTGCCCATGGTGCCACTGGTCACAAACAGGCCGGCCTGCTTGCCAATCAAATGCGCGCCATACTGCTCAAGTTCCGCGACGGTCGGGTCACCTTCCAGAGTGTCGTCGTTAAGCGTGGCCGCGCGCATGGCCTGCCACATGGCTTCGCTGGGGAGCGTGACGGTATCACTACGGAGATCAATCATAAGGATTTTATCTCCGACGTGACGCCAAGGCCGCTCTGCGCCTCGGCTTGCACCAACTCATCAGCCGAGGTTAAGCGCATCACCAGCTTGACGGCGACGGTATTGCTAATGACATTCACTGCCGTACGGCCCATGTCCAAAAACGCATCCACCCCGGCAATGACCGCCAGCGCCTCCACCGGCACACCAATGGTGCTCAGCACCATTGCCACCGCCACCAGCCCGCCGGACGGTACATTGGCGCTGCCTTTACTGGCAAGGGTGGTCACCAGAATAATCGACAATAAGGTTGGCCAGGTGAGTGGGATATGATAGGCATCGGCCAGAAACCCAACCGCCAGCCCGAAATACATGATGGAACCATCGCGATTAAACGCATAACCCAGCGGCAGCACCAATGAAGCCAGGCTTCTGGGCACACCGTTGGCGATCAGTTTTTCCATATGCAGTGGCAGGGTCGCTTCGGAGGAACGGGTGGCAAAGGCAAGCAAAAAGGGTTCCATAACCTCGCGAAAGGTAGTGATAGGTCGCTCTCCGGCCAGGCGCAGGATCAGGGCGAAAACCAGCATCAAAATCGCCAAACCGAGATACATTACGCCCACCAGTTTAATCAGCGCTACGAGGGTACCTAGGCCTTTGGTCGCGAACAGCCAGGCGATAATCGCAAATATGGCAATGGGTGAGAGGGAAATGATCCAATCGGTCATTTTAAACACCGCGGCCATCAGCGCATCCAGCATATCAACCATGGGTTTGGCTCTAACACCCAGGGTCGCCAACGCCAGGCCTAACATCGCGGCAAACACCAGAACCGGCAGGAGATTTCCGCCGGACATGGCGACCACGATATTGGATGGGATCATATCCAGAAAAAATTTAGTCCAGTCCACAGACACGGCGATGTGTTTGGGGATGGCACTGTGTTGCGAAAGATCGGCCCCGGCACCGGGATGAAAAATGTTATTAAGCAACAGTCCAATAGCCACTGAGATGACGGTGGAAACCAGGAAATAGAGCATGCTGATCAACGACACTTTACCCAGCCGCCCGACGCTGCTACCCATCTGGTAAATACCCAGGGTGATCGCGGTAAAAACCAACGGCACAACGATCATTTTAACCGCCTGGATAAATGCGGTCCCCACTGGCTGTAAGTTGGACGAAAACGCTGGAGCCAAAAAGCCCGCCAGCGCGCCCAAGACCAGTCCCAAAAGCATCTGTATCGGCAAGGGCAGGAGCCGCTTGCGTTTACCGGATCTCTTCGCTGTTGCTTCGTTCATTATCGTATCACTCGCTGTTTTTCTGTCAGGGTTTGATGAGTATCTGCAAACGCGCCCGCATGGCGTTTTGCAAGTGTGTCAACATCAGTTGCTGCGCCTGCTCCGCCTCGCGACGGCTGATGGCCTGAATGATGTCGATATGCTCGGCGACCGCCAGCCGGGTCCGGGCCGGGTCGTAGTCTTTCAGCCCTTGCAACGCAAGGCCGCTTTGCAGGCGTAAATTTTCATACGTATGCTGCAAACGCAGGTTGCCCGCCATACGAAACATCTCGTCATGCAACAGCCAACCCAAGCGCTGTGCCTCGGGTACATCGAGCAACCGTTCGGCCAATAAGCACCCCAAGGCATCTTCAAGAGCCGGCAGTTGGTCCGACGATCCCCGCTGCGCAGCTAAAAAGGCCGCCATGCCTTCAAGCGCCATCCGTAGCTCATGGATTTCCTGCAGATCCCCTAAGCTCAACTGGCGCACAAACGTGCCGCGCATCGGCGACACGTCAAGTAACCCTTCCTGGGCCAGGGTACGTATTGCTTCACGTACCGGCATTCGGCCCACACCGAACTGCGTGGCGATACCCCGCTCTGATACACCATCCCCGGGGACAAGTTCCCGGTCAATAATCATCTGACGTAGCCGGCCGTAAACATCTGGTTCCATATTTTTTTACTGGTTGCCCACTGGTATACCAGTAAAGCAAAATACAGGCCAAGAAAAAGGGAGTTATTTAATATACTGTAATATAAGGTTATTTCATAAAATACCGTTAAAGAATAAGCGGGCAAGAGGGGAGCAATTTGCGGTTGACGCACAAACATTGTGCAAGAGAGAAAGAGAATGGTGCATAACAAAAAAGGAGAGCGACAGCAAGGTGTCCCCATGGCAGGAGTGAAGCCAACCATCAGTCAGATGGGCCAGATGGCCCATCTGATAGCGATCAAACACATCTAACACACCGCGATGTTTTACCCCTTACTGGTATCCTCCAGGTAAGGGGCTGGTGACATAAATAAACGCTATCATCGCGCGGCAACAAACGTGAAGCACGTGATACATCGCATGAGTTAAAAAAACACAGCAGTCAACGGCGATAAGATAAATTCCACACACAAGTACCCCACCACACTTAACACCAGCGTATAGGGTAATGCCATAATGACCATTCGGCTATAAGACAGGCGAACCAACGGTGCTACCGCTGAGGTCAGCAAAAACAGGAATGCCGCTTGGCCATTAGGTGTAGCAATGGAAAGCAAGTTGGTCCCCGCATTAACGGCGACCGCCAGTATTTCAAATTTATCGCGCGATATGATCCCTTGTGAAAAGGCATTATGAATCTCGTTAATAAATATAGAACCCACAAATACATTATCTGAAATAGAGGATAACACCCCGTTAAACAGGTAAAATAATGTTTGTTGTGAGCCTTCGGAAGATTGTAATAAAAAGTCGATAAGTGGAGCGAATAATTGCTGATCTATTATAATGGCCACGACTGAGAAGAATACCGTCAGTAAGGCGGCAAAGGGAAGTGCTTCTTGAAAAGCTTTACCAATATTTTGCTCTTCAACAATGCCACAAAATGAAGTGGCCAACACAATAACAGATAAGCCAATTAAGCCGACTTCCGCCAAATGTAGCGCCAATGCGGCTATCAGCCAAACACCAATCAACGCTTGTACGACTAAATTAACTTTTTCCCGCTGAGTACGTTTGGCTGTCATTTCAATATCATTATCAGACAGCACTATCCTTACGTCCTCAGGCAATGCTTCACCATAACCAAATACCTTAAAACGCTCAACCAAAATACAGGTCGCTATACCAAAGATAAACACCGGGACCGTGACCGGGAGCATGTGTAAGAAAAAGGCAGAAAACCCCCATCCTACCGTTTTGGCAATAATCAGGTTTTGCGGCTCACCGACCATCGTCATGATGCCGCCTAATGCAGTACCTATACCGGCATGCATCAGCAGGCTACGCAGAAACGAACGGAACTGTTCTAAT
This sequence comes from Acerihabitans sp. TG2, assembly GCF_035013185.1. NCBI lineage: Bacteria > Pseudomonadati > Pseudomonadota > Gammaproteobacteria > Enterobacterales > Pectobacteriaceae > Acerihabitans > Acerihabitans sp. TG2. The sequence goes on along the minus strand of NZ_JAYGJO010000005.1, from coordinate 50,020 downwards.
GTTTGTTTATGATCGTCACTTAACGGAGCCGTTTTATCATCGTTGTCGACAATGGCGCCTTGTTCAGAAATAAAACGATGGTAAATAAGAAGAAATCCCATGGCGACACTGATCACCACCGCAATCACAGTCAACGCATCAAGAAAAGCAGATAAAAATGCCGCAGCACAACAAAATGTCACCGACAGCGTAATCTTGGAACGTATCCGAAGTAATATTTTGGTGAAAATGAAAAGTAGCAAATCTTTCATAAAATGAATGCCTGCTACCATAAAAACAAGTAATAACAAGACTTCAATGTTTTTTGTGACTTCTAGCCAAATATTTTCGGCCGTTGTCATACCGATAATTACGGCTTCAAGGATGAGTAAGCCCCCGGCTTGGAGTGGGTAGCATTTTAACGTCATCACCAAGGTGAAAATAAATTCGATGACCAATAACCATCCGGTAAAAAATTTACTCACAAAAAAGAACAACAATGGATTTATGATAAGAAAGACGAGTATGCTGACTTTGTACCAATCTGGCGATTGTCCCAGAAAGTTTTTTACGAATGCTGATGGATAAGAGGTATTCATCGTGATTTTCTATGCCTTATGAAATCATCAACTTAAACATTAAAGATAACTTTATGTGATGTGAGGTGTAACATAATGTGCCAAAAGCATGATATGTGTCAAGAAAGTTGATTGTGTTGACGATGTTTTATTCACCCTAGTGGTTCATTTTTATTAGGAATTTAGGAAGAATTCTCTTGAACCAGATTGCTAAAAACCAATATTATTCATAAAAAAATGATTTTATCCTTTGACATAGAGTTGATTAGGACATAATACCGTCTACATTAAAATGACTGATCTTATCCTCTTAGCGGCATAACACCTGATAAATTTAGCGGTAATACCAGCATCCTCAACTATTCGAATCTTTTCCATAACAATTCTTCTACTGAAATATATCATTTTGATCATACACCACCTGATTTAACATTTTGTATCCATTTGCTAGCCCCATCGCCAGATTGCTACGTTACACTATGTCCCTTATTTTAATACCAATGACAAAAACATATTATGAAGAGGCTGCAGTCTACATCTCCCACAGTACTGACCTTACAACTGCGTAGGGATGTCATTCGCCAATTTATCCAACGCGATAAAACACCGGTAGTCATTTTACTCTTGGCGGCATTGGTCGGGGCTATTGCCGGTTTGCTCGGTGTGGCATTTGAGAAAGCGGTGGATTGGGTGCAACAGCAACGTTTATCCGCCTTAGCACATGTTGCCAATATCGGGATCCTTGTTTGGCCACTCTCTTTCATCCTCTCCGCATTACTGGCGATGCTGGGTTATTATTTGGTTCGACGGTATGCGCCGGAAGCCAGTGGCTCAGGTATTCCAGAAATTGAAGGCGCACTGGAAGAACTTAGGCCAGTACGTTGGTGGCGAGTTATCCCGGTAAAATTTTTCGGTGGTATGGGAACACTAGGCGCAGGAATGGTATTAGGGCGTGAAGGACCCACGGTGCAAATGGGGGGCAGTATCGGGCGCATGATAGTGGATATATTTCGCGTACGCGGCGCCGAAGCAAGGCATACCCTTTTGGCCACCGGTGCTGCTGCAGGACTTTCAGCGGCGTTTAATGCGCCACTGGCAGGTATATTGTTTATCATTGAGGAAATGCGTCCGCAGTTTCGCTATAACCTGATTTCAATTAAAGCCGTATTTATTGGCGTCATCATGTCAACAATTGTGTATCGCGGATTTAATGGCGAACATTCGGTAATCGATATTGGCCGATTGGCTTATGCCCCCATGAATACCCTGTGGTTGTATCTGGTCCAGGGACTGGTATTTGGTTTCGTTGGAATGTCATTCAATAGTATGGTGTTTCGCAGCCAGGACATGTTTGCTCGTATACATAACGGCAACTTACGTAAAATTCTACTGATTGGCGGCATTCTGGGTGGCGGTTGCGGTCTTTTGGTGCTCATTCAACAGGCGGCTATCGGCGGGGGGTTTGCGTTAATTCCCATCGTAGCAGCAGGGAATTATACCCTGGGGATGCTGATATTCATTTTTGTTGCCCGCATGGTGACGACCTTACTGTGTTTCGGCTCGGGGGCACCAGGGGGTATTTTTGCACCTATGCTGGCATTGGGAACCGTCTTGGGTACCGCATTCGGCATGGTAAGCAGCCATTGGTTTCCCTATTATGGCCTTGAGGCTGGAACCTTTGCCATTGCCGGCATGGGGGCGCTGTTTGCCGCGTCGGTGCGAGCGCCACTGACTGGGATTGTCTTAGTACTGGAAATGACCGACAACTATCAACTCATTTTGCCGATGATTATTACCTGTTTAGGCGCAACGATAGTGGCACAACTGTTGGGCGGAAAACCCTTATATTCAGCCCTGTTAGCCCGTACGTTACAACGCCAGGAGACGGCGATGAATACGGTTTCGGTTGAAAAAGTTATCGAATCAGAAAGTGCCATCAAGCATGAAAATATCTGATGCAAACGCATCACAACCGATCATGATTATGCAGAATGGCCAGCAAATAATGTGCCCTTATACCGGGCTGATTTGTTGGCGCATTCCGTCAAATACCGGAAGGTATAGTGGGGTAAAAATTATTCAGTATATTTGAACAATTAATAACCCATCATACCATAACCGCCGCCGTTACCTTCCATCATACCGTAGCCGCCGCCCCTATTCATCATGCCATAACCGCCGCCTTCGCACGGTACACCTGATTTGACCAATTGTGCACGAAACGCGCCTTGTTCAGAATACAACTTAGCATTAAGGTCGCCTAACTCTTTGGTTAATGTATTAATTTTTGCTTGATCCGGATTATTACCGTAGTACAGCACGTTCATTTCGGCTTGTTTCGCCAAAATCTGTTGTTGCAATAACGCAACCGCTTTGTAGTGTTCGTTAAAAGCACGTTGCTGCTCAGGTGTTACTGCATTTGTGCCCATCATATATCCCGGTGCACTATTGGCCGTATTTACCGGAGCTTGGGCGGGTGCAGCACTCACACCGCCGATCACGCCCAGCAGCGAGACCACGGCGATAGTCGTAGCGATAACATTTCGTTTTGCGATTTTCATCATTATGTTCCTTCCAATTTTTACGATTAATGGATACTGGGCGACCAGACCACCTCGAGATCTCGGGGTTCGACGTAAAAATGTCATCAAGCACCACACCGGTTTTCATCGCGTTATGCTGCGATATTCTGCATCGCCAATATAGAGTAACAAGCAATCACCGTGCCAATTATTTAACCATATGAAATACATAGTATTATTTAGATTTATTGCCATAAATAAAAAAACGAACACCTTTTATGGGTAAATATTACCCGCCAAAACTAGACCATGTGGGTTAAAAAGTGTCATGATACTGCATCATCTCCTGACCCAGGATCACTATGCCCAGCGATTCAGCTTTATTTTCCCGGCGGAAAAAAATGTCGCTGGATTTATCCCCTTGGTTATTGGTGGGATTATCTTTAATCCTGGGATTGGCCATTGCCGTGCTCGCCACGACGAATACCTCCCGGGAAAAACACTATATGACGCAAAGCCTGCTCAACCGGGCTGACTCCTTGATCTGGTCTATAGAAGCGGGCGCCAGGACGGCCATGGGGTTTCAGGAAGATAATCGCTTATTACAATCATTGATTGAACAAACCGCCCACCAACCCGGGGTCCTCTATCTTATGGTTATCAATAACCAAGGACAGATCATCGCGCACAGTGAACAGGCTAAAATCGGCACCACCATCCCGGAAGACCAGGCATTTCTAAACGCACCACCCGCAGGAGAAACGCACTGGCGGCGACTGAAAACCACTAACGGCGAAGTCTTCGAGGCGTCGCGTTTATTCACCCCATCCTCGCCCCACTCCACCATGATGATGATGATGCACGGCGCGACGACATCTGCCCTCGATGAGAAAACACACATACTCGTCGGGCTGGATCCCAAACCGTCCGAAGAGACATTCAACACCGACCGCCGCAATAATCTGATCCTGGCATCCTTGGTGGCGTTGCTGGGTTTAGGCGGATTCATCTCTTTGTTCTGGGCCCATAGTTATCGACGTTCAAACCGGCTGCTCAAAGATACCCAGGCACTGGCCGCCGAGGTGGTGACCTGTTTGCCGGTGGGATTGCTGACCTGTGACAGTGGGGGCAATATCGTCATGGCCAATACCCTCGCGCTGGATATGCTAGGCATGAAGAATAATCACTTCATGGGCATTGCGCTGCAAAGCCTTGGCGGATTGGACTGGCACGCCATTATTGCCATCCTCGCAAAAAATGAAAAAATTCTGGAAAAAGAAATGGAATTGGATAATTCGAAAGGAGGAACAATTCCCATCAGTTTAAGCGCGTCGCAAATTCGTAATGAACAAGGACTGGACCTTGGATATGTGTTTATCTTGCGTGACCTGGGCGAGGTAAAACAGTTACAGGCCGACGTGCGCCGTAATGAGAGATTGACCGCCCTGGGCCATATGGCCGCCGGCGTGGCACATGAAATCCGCAATCCACTCAGCTCCATCAAAGGACTTGCCACGTATTTGTCCGGCAAGTTTCTCAGTGAAGGCCCGGAAAGTACCGCCGCCAAAACGATGATTCTGGAAGTGGACCGATTAAACCGCGTGGTTTCCGAATTACTGGAATTTGCGCGTACCGGCGCGATGGTACTGAAGGAGACTGACCTTAATGTGGTGATCCTTCACGCCCTGCGCTTAGCCGAAACGGACGCTAAAATACAGAATACCAGGTTACTTTTTTCACCTGATGCGCTATTGCCCAAGGTACCACTCAATGAGGAACGTTTTACCCAGGCGTTACTTAACCTGCTGATCAATGCCATACAGTCGATGTCTACAGCGGGGACCATCAGTGTGTCGGTGGCGATTGATGATAATAAGCGCCGTTTGGCCATTGCCATCAAAGACAATGGCCGCGGCATGTCCCCGGAAATTATCGATTCCATTTTCACACCGTATTTCACCACCAAATCCTCCGGCACCGGGCTTGGTCTGGCCATTGTCCAGCAGATAGTGGAAGGCCATAACGGAGAAATCAATGTCACCAGTCAGCCCGGTGTCGGTAGTGTTTTCACGATTTTTCTCTCGCTCAGACACGCGGGATGGGACGATAATGATGAATAAAAAAACCACAGTATTGGTGGTGGATGATGACAGCAGCCATCGGGTTATGCTGCTGACACTGCTTGCCGATTGGGGTTACCAGGTGGAAGGGGCAGAAAACGGTGCCTTGGCCGTGACCCTGTGCCAGCAACAAGCCTATGATTTATTGTTGATGGATTTCCGCATGGCCGGCATGAATGGTATTGAGGCACTGAAAGAAATCAAGTCATACAACCCGTCCATTCCTATTCTCATCATGACAGCCTATTCCAATACCGAAACGGCGGTGCAAGCCATCAAGGCGGGAGCCTATGATTATCTGACCAAACCTTTGGATTTTGATGAGTTGCGACTCACCCTGGAGCGAGTGTTGGATCACGTCGCCCTGAGCAATGAAAATAAAACTTTGCGCAACACGCTTGCCACGTCCCTTGATGGCGAAGGCATGGTCGGCCACAGCGATGCATTACGAAAACTGATGGATATGCTGGCGATTGTGGCACCATCGGAAGCGACCATACTGATTACCGGGGAGTCGGGGGTTGGCAAGGAATTGGTGGCCAAGGCCATTCATGCCAACAGTCATCGCCGTAACGGCCCTTATATTGCGATCAACTGTGCTGCGATAAATGACACCTTATTGGAATCTGAGCTGTTTGGTCATGAAAAAGGCGCGTTTACCGGTGCGGAGAAACAACGTGACGGGCGTTTTGCCGCAGCAAACAAAGGTACCCTTTTTCTCGACGAAATAGGCGATATGCCGCTGCAAATGCAGGTAAAGTTATTACGTGTTATTCAAGAAAGGGAAATACAGCGGGTGGGGGGCGATCGGCCGCTTAAAGTCGACGTGCGCATTGTCGCCGCCACCAATAAGGATTTGCAAAAAGAAGTTGATGCCGGGCGTTTCAGACTGGATCTGTATTATCGTCTCAACGTGGTGTCACTCACGCTGCCGCCGCTGCGCGATCGCATCGAAGATATTCCTTTGCTGGCGATGCATTTTTTGAAAAAATTCGCCGAAAAAAATGATAAAAAAGCCAAAGGCTTTACGCCAAAAGCCATGGATCGGCTGCTGAAATATGATTGGCCCGGCAATATACGCGAGCTGGAAAATGTGGTGGAACGGTCAGTGGTATTGATGATGGGTGAATATGTCAGTATCCAGGAATTCCCTCCCTCTCTGAGCAATGGTGAAAATGAACGCCCAGCCATGGGAACCGATTTTTCCAATATGACATTGGAAGAGATTGAGCACAACGCGATCATCAATGCATTGGAAATCACCGGTGGAAATAAAAGTGAGGCCGCCAGACGTCTGGGCATCACCCGAAAAACACTTCATACCAAAATACAGCGCCAAGAGGAATAACCGGGTAATTTTTCCTGCAAAATCGTAGGTACCCTTTATAATTATTAGGGTACCGCCTGAAGATTTACCGTCTCACCAATCGCATGCCTACCATCACACCACCTTCATCCGCCTGTGGACAGGTTAGCAGCCACTTAGAAGAAGGCTCGATGACCTACGGTTTTCGTTTTATATGGACAAAACGAAACTGCTGAAAACGACAATCTTTAAGTGGAAAAACTGACGCAGAGTTAACTACGTCAAGGGCTGACGCGAATTAGCGCGAACAGACGAAGAGACAGTTTGCGCCGGTTATCCCCATTGAGGGCGAAAACCCACAACGACCCACTTCGCCAGACCGTGTCAGAAAGACTCACCGAACACTCAGGACTCACCGCTATGGTTGATCAATCCCCCCGTTCTAGCGCAAAAACAAACGCTAAGGCCCCTACTGGAGAGGATCTTAAGACTGCGCCTCTAGACGAGGTCGAAAAAACACTGAACTCATCGCCCAAAGGCCTGACGCAGACCGAGGCGAAAAAACGTTTAGACCAGTATGGACCCAATGAGATTGCAGAGAAAAAAACCAATCCTTTCATAAAGTTCCTTTCGTACTTCTGGGGGCCCATCCCCTGGATGATTGAGGCGGCAGTGATCCTATCAGGTGTGGTCGGCCACTGGCCGGACTTCTTTATCATCCTGCTACTGCTGGTGACCAACTCCGTAGTGGGGTTCTGGGAAGAACATTCGGCAGGCAACGCCATTGCAGCACTGAAAGCCAAGCTCGCAACCCACTGCCGGGTGAAGCGCGATGAGGCGTGGGTCACCCCGCCAGCGCGTGAGTTAGTGCCAGGTGATGTGATCCAGCTTAAGCTCGGTGATATTGTGCCAGCGGATGTGCGTTTGTTGGACGGCGATCCGATGTCAGTCGATCAGTCCGCGCTGACGGGGGAATCCTTGCCCGCAACACGCCATCCTGGTGACGCGATTTTTTCAGGATCGATTGTCCGTCGAGGACAGAATAGTGCGTTGGTCTATGCGACAGGCGCGGACACCTACTTCGGCAAGACGGCGAAACTCGTCACCGAGGCGACTAACGTCAGTCATTTCCAGAAGGCCGTGTTAAAGATTGGTAACTATTTGATCTTTCTTGCCGTCATTCTGGTCGCGGTCATTATCGCTGTGTCGATATACCGTGGCGACCCGCTCCTCACTACCCTGCAGTTTGCACTGGTTCTGACGGTTGCGGCGATTCCGGTAGCCATGCCGACGGTGTTATCGGTGACGATGGCGGTCGGTGCCCGGTTGCTTTCCAAGAAGAAGGCGATTGTCAGTCGCCTGGTGGCCATTGAAGAACTTGCCGGCGTGGATGTATTGTGTGCGGACAAAACAGGGACTCTCACACAGAACCAACTGACGCTGGGCGATCCGTATTGTGTGGGCGATTTGACGGCTGACCAAGTCATCCTGGATGCAGCGCTGGCATCGCGTGCCGACAATGACGACACCATCGACCTGGCAGTATTAAGTGGTATCAAGGATGCGTCATTACTGAAAAGCTACCAGGTGCTTCACTTTACACCATTCGATCCCGTCAACAAGCGTACACAAGCCTCAGTCAAAGACCAGGACGGTAAAACCTTTAAGGTGGCGAAAGGCGCACCGCAAGTGATACTGGAACTCTCGAGTAACGGCGATGAGATGAAATCGGCGGTGCAAAAAGTGGTGGATGACTTCGCATCACGGGGTTTTCGCTCTTTGGGTGTGGCGCGTGCCGATGCCGAGGGGCCATGGCAATTGGTGGGGGTTTTACCTTTATTTGATCCGCCTAGAGATGACGCTAAAACCACTATTGCTACCGCCCTGGCGATGGGCGTCAAGATTAAAATGGTCACCGGTGATGCGCTGGCTATCGCCAAGGAAACCGCCAAGAAGCTGGATATGGGCGCCAATATCCTCGATACCAGTCATTTGGATAGCGACGGGCAAAAGAACTCGGGCGCGGAAGGCGACGCCATTGAACATGCTGACGGTTTTGCGCAGGTCTTCCCCGAACACAAGTTTCACATCATAGATGTGCTCCAGCAGCATGGGCATATCGTGGGCATGACCGGTGATGGGGTGAACGATGCACCTGCGCTGAAGAAGTCCGATTGCGGCATCGCCGTCTCCAGCGCCACGGATGCAGCACGGGCGGCAGCCTCAATTGTGCTGACCACCCCGGGCCTATCGGTGATCATCGATGCCATCAAGGAAAGCCGGCGTATCTTCCAACGCATGAACAGCTACGCTATCTACCGTATCGCGGAGACGCTGCGGGTACTGCTGTTCATGACACTGGCCATCCTGGTATTCAATTTCTATCCGCTGACGGCGGTGATGATTGTCATGCTGGCACTGCTCAACGACGGTGCCATTTTATCGATCGCCTATGACAATGTGCAGTACAAAAACCAGCCCGAGTCGTGGGATATGCGCAGCGTGCTGGGGATCGCCACCGTGCTCGGGGTCGTCGGACCGATTGCCGCATTCGGTCTGTTTTACCTTGCCGATCGGGTGTTTATGTTTGACCGGTCACATGTGCAAACATTGATGTATCTGATGCTGTCGGTCGCCGGACATTTGACGATCTTTTTGTCGCGTACCCGCGGTCCGTTCTGGTCCATTCGCCCGGCAAAAGTTTTGCTGATTGCGGTATTCGGCACCCAGATTATCGCCACGCTTATCGCCGTTTACGGTCTGTTAATGGCCCCTCTGGGCTGGGGATGGGCGTTGTTCGTGTGGGGTTACGCGCTGGTCTGGTTCTTGGTCAATGATCGTATCAAGTTGCTCGCTTACCGGATACTGGATCGCAATAAATCCACCGCTGCGCCAACGGCACGTCACACGCCTGGCGTTAAACACCCTGCTGAACCGAAAACCGACGGCAATAGCTAAACCGACGTCTGTCGCGTAGGAAAAAAAACGGGGGGAGCGCGTTTCCCTCCGAAGCACCTGATAGATTATCGACAGTCTACCCACCGGTTTTACACCAGACTCCATATAATCATATTCGTTAAATCAAATATGATATTGACATTAGCAATAGACACTTTAGTATTAGCGATAACACTATTGAGGGCGTGCCTATGTCACAGCTTACCCCCCTGTTGTTGTTCAAAAACCTGTCGGATGAGACGCGCCTGAATATTATTCTGCTGTTGCGGGATAAGGGCGAATTGTGCGTATGTGAACTCTCTACTCACCTTGATGAGCGGCAACCCAAAACATCTCGTCACCTAGCGATGCTGCGTGAAAGCGGCTTATTAGTAGACCGCCGTCAGGGAAAATGGATCCATTATCGTCTTTCACCCCATATGCCTGCCTGGGCGTCCGCCATTATTGAACAGGCGTATCTGAGCAGCCAAAAAGAGATTACCCTGCTGGAGCAGCGTGCCACCCGCAGCAATGCCAGTGTGGGTGACAAGGCGGCATGCCGCTAGCGGTTTACAACATGACACATCCTACCCTATTCGCTAAAACACATTTAATCATTGGCAATTAACGTTTTTCCTTAGACAGTAATCGATAATCCGATCGTGTTTCATCGTGAAGAAGCACGGATGGGCCCCATCGTCTAAAAGAAAAATAGAACCCAAGACCGGAGGCAGTATGTGGTTGGCAGGCGCAATTTTTATCCTGACTATTGTGTTGGTGATATGGCAACCTAAAGGATTAGGTATTGGCTGGAGCGCCACCCTTGGCGCCGTCCTGGCGTTGGCATCGGGCGTGGTGCATATCGGTGATATTCCTGTGGTATGGAATATTGTCTGGAATGCCACCGCCACCTTTATCGCGGTGATCATCATCAGCCTGTTGCTCGATGAGGCCGGATTCTTTGAGTGGGCGGCGTTACATGTCGCACGCTGGGGAAATGGCCGAGGACGGCTGTTATTTACCTATATCGTGTTACTCGGCGCCATGGTATCGGCACTGTTTGCCAATGACGGCGCGGCGCTGATCCTCACGCCCATCGTTATCGCCATGCTACTGGCTCTGGGATTTAGCCGTGGCGCGACCCTGGCCTTTGTGATGGCGGCGGGATTTATCGCCGACACCGCCAGCCTACCGCTGGTGGTCTCCAATCTGGTGAATATCGTATCGGCCGATTTTTTTAAGCTCGGTTTCACCGACTATGCCGCCATTATGGTGCCGGTGGACATCGCCTCGATTGTCGCCACGTTGGCCATGCTGCACCTGTTCTTTCGCCAGGCGATTCCAGCCACTTATGAGCGGGAAAAACTGAATGCGCCCGCTATGGCGATCCGCGATGCCAATACCTTTAAAACCGGCTGGGGAGTGTTGGGATTATTACTGGTGGGCTTTTTTTGGCTGGAACCACTGGGCGTACCGGTCAGTTTAGTGGCCGCGGTTGGCGCACTCATTCTGTTTCTGGTGGCCAAAAAAGGGCATGCCATCAATACCGGCAAGGTGTTAAAAGGTGCCCCCTGGCAGATTGTGATTTTTTCTCTGGGGATGTATCTGGTGGTTTACGGGCTGCGCAATGCCGGCCTGACCGATTATTTATCTTCGGTACTCAATGGGTTTGCCAGCCACGGCTTGTGGGCCACCACCCTCGGCACCGGTTTTTTGACCGCATTGCTGTCGTCGATTATGAATAATATGCCCACGGTATTGATTGGCGCCCTGTCCATTGACGCAAGCAGTGCAACCGGGGTGATTAAACAGGCGATGATTTATGCCAACGTTATCGGCTGCGATCTGGGGCCAAAAATCACGCCTATTGGCAGTCTGGCCACACTGCTATGGCTGCATGTGCTGGCGCAGAAAAACATTAAAATTACCTGGGGTTATTACTTGCGGGTTGGCATCGTGATGACCGTTCCCGTGCTATTTGTCACGCTGGCGGCGTTAGCCCTGCGTTTATCCGCTGTGCCGTAAAACCTCGGCCTTCAGGCCATAGGTATTTACACATCGTCGGACTGGCCTAGAACGGTTGTCGCCAGCCGGGTCAGTTCTTCCGGTGTGTATTCTGACAATAACGTCAGCGTATTCAGCAAGATCCCAAACCCCGCCAGCAGTGACGGAGCACATTCCCCTCGCCCCCGGTTTTGTTGCAGACCCGATAACCGGCACACCCAAACTCCCGGCCATGCATTTTCCTCTCCGTCTGCGCGCTGGCACGTAGAAGTGGTCATTATCCCGTCCAAGTAGCCCGGGCCGAGGTCTAACGGTCGTGGATAGGGGAAAACGCACGCAGACAAATCAATTAATCGCAGGAACGCTTTAACAGCGATCTCTATATGGCCTGATCGCTGAATAAATGAAACAAAACCACGGTCGCGTTTCATTTATTTGAGAAACGCCTCGAAAGATCTTTATATGCTGCTGTTGGCCCGGATGATGTTTAACGTGGGTAGATGTTGACGCGTTTACAGTGCGTCAATGAAAATATCTCCCACACCTCATGATCTGTTGTTCAAGAAATTTTTTAGCGATATCAGTGTTGTGACCGATTTTTTGGAAATACATCTGCCGCCGGCGCTGCGGGAAAAATGCGATCTTGGCACGCTGGTCATTACCGACGGCAGTTTTGTCACGGACGATATGCGCAACCGGCGCTGCGATATACTTTACCGCCTGCACACCACGTCAGGACCGGGTTATATCTATTGCCTGATTGAGCACCAGTCCAGCGCGGATGCGCAGATGGCGTTTCGTCTGATGCGCTACAGTATGGACGCCATGCAACTGCATATTGATCAGGGCAATAAACAGCTGCCGTTGGTGATCCCACTGTTGTTTTATCATGGTAGTCAAAGCCCTTATCCTTACAGTACTTGCTGGCTGGACTGCTTTGCCCATCCTGCCGAGGCGCAAGCACTGTACTCGCAGGCGATGCCCCTGGTGGATCTGACGGTGATCCCAGACGAAGAGATCAAAACCCACCGCAAGGTGGCGTTGCTGGAGTATGTGCAAAAGCATATCCGCGAACGGGATATCAACGTGCGACTGCGGGATATTGCCTTTCTGCTGGAGTTAACCCAACCGAATAAAGAGCAGGTGACATGCCTGCTGCACTACCTGGCGCAGGAGGCAAATACCCTTGACTCGGAGGCCTTTTTCCGTAATCTGGGACAAAAGACGACAGGCTATAAGGAGGAAATAATGACCATCGCCGAGCAGTTGGAAGAAAAGGGACGTAGTATTGGCCTCCAGGAAGGACGCAGCGAGCGCAATAGTGAAATTGCCCGAACGATGCTGGCCATGGGGTTCGATCGCGCCACGGTTGAACTTGCCACCGGATTGAGTGCCCAGGAATTGGCAGCATTGGTGGGGTAAGCGCAGTTTTTTGTTAAGTCCGATAAGTGGAAGAAAACAGCGGTGGCGTTTCATTTATTTGAGAAACGCCTCGAAAGATCTTTATATGCTGCTGTTGGCCCGGATGATGTTTAACGTGGGTAGATGTTGACGCGTTTACAGTGCATCAATGAAAATATCTCCTACACCTCATGATCTGTTGTTCAAGAAATTTTTCAGCGATATCAGCGTTGTGACCGATTTTCTTGACATACATCTGCCGCCGGCGCTGCGGGATAGGTATTTACACCTCTTCGGACTGGCCTAGGTATGTCAAAACGCTTATGCGGTATGTATGCCCGACGGCCCGGTGCATGTACACTGCAAACTGCACGATTTTCGACCGAAACCCCTGTTTTTGAAAAAAACACCCTGTCAGTCACACCGAATGCCACCTAGTCTGGTCGCAACGCCCGCTATTGTTGGTAATTATGGAATTATCATTTCAAATTATCACTCTTTATTCTCCTGATATAAACACTACTATATCGACATAACACAGCAGCACTGAACGTCACTCAACACGATATCGGGAGAAACACATGAACACATCAATCAAAACAGCCTTAGTAACCGGCGCATCCCGTGGCATTGGCCGAGCCATTGCGGAACGTCTAGCAAAAGACGGATTCACCGTTATCGTCAACTATGCCGGCAATGCCGCGAACGCCGAAGAAACGGTCCAGGCCATTGTCAACCAGGGTGGAAACGCCGTCGCCATACAAGCTGATGTTGCCAGCGAAGCTGATGTGAATCGCCTGTTCACCGAGGCAAAAGCCATCAACGGTCAACTGAATGTGGTGGTACACAGTGCCGGTATCATGCCGATGGCAAAAATCACCCCAGCGGGCCTCGCCGCTTTCGATAAAGTGATCCATACCAACCTGCGTGGTGCCTTCCTGGTGCTGGCAAATGCAGCGGAATGCATCAGCGATAATGGCCGTATTATCGCACTGTCCACCAGCGTTATCGCTAAATCCTTCCCGGCTTATGGGCCTTATATTGCCTCTAAAGCCGGCGTAGAAGGCCTGGTGCATGTGCTGGCAAACGAACTGCGTGGCCGCAACATCACAGTCAACGCAGTGGCCCCTGGGCCGACCGGCACCGAGCTGTTCTTCAACGGTAAGAGTGAAGAGCAAATCAATACCATCGCAAAAATGGCACCGCTGGAACGTATCGGCACACCTGCCGACATCGCCAGCGTGGTCGCCGCACTGGCAGGTCCGGATGGTAGCTGGGTGAATTCTCAGGTGGTACGTGTTAACGGTGGTTTTGCTTAAAGAGCGTATCGAACATCATAGACTTTGGGTCAGCGTGCGCTGGCTAATATGTTCACAGGGATAACCACGTCCAGTGACGGATTGCAATGGCCAGCCCAGCCTGGTGACACCTTATGGTGATACGTCTTCTCCTATGATATAGATATTAATAAAATAAGTTATTATTAGCCAAGAATCGGCTGAAACCGGCCACCCACCACCCTCACTGAATGAGGGTGTGAAAGGAGTTTATACATGAATCTCGATCTTGCGCTTCGAACCCGCTATGCCAGCAAAGTTTACGATGAAACAAAAAAACTCACCGCGGAGCAGGAACAACAGCTTCTTGACTTACTGCGCTATAGCCCGTCATCTGTGAACTCGCAGCCCTGGCATTTCTTCACGCTGGTGTCTGATGCGGCAAAAGAGAAAATTTTGCCCGCCGTCTCTGAAGCGAATCGCAGCAAAATCATAAAATCCGCTCTGGTTGTGGTGTTCACGACCCGTACGCAAATCAGTGAAGCACACCTGAACGCACTGTTGTCCCAAGAGCAATCAGACGGCCGTTTCGCCACCGACGAACAACAACAAAATCAGGATAAAGGCCGCCGCCATTATGTGGGTCTTAATAGCCACACCCCTGAGCAGCAGCGTAACTGGATGGCCCGCCAGGCCTATATTTCCTTGGGTTTTCTGCTGTTAGGCGCGGCTAGCATGGGTCTGGATGCAACGCCGATTGAAGGTTTTTTTGTCGATAAAATGAACGCGGCACTGAATCTTGACGCCAAACAACTGACCAGCGTAGTGGTCGCCACGGTGGGTTATCATGAAGACACGGATTTCAACGCGACATTGCCAAAATCGCGTTTCCCACAGGAGCAGGTCATTACACGCCTTTGATATCCGCCCCCCTGAAGATTGGGCGTTACGGTGCACCAGGTCAGTACCGGGTGACCAAGACGGTGAGAAGAGGAAACACCCTATGACGCATCACGCTTTACTCTATGTACCCGATCCGTTATTACAGGCGACATCGTTGGTGGTTGACGCATTCGACACCGATCTGCAGGAGTTGGTGGATAATATGGTGTGTGTTATGCGCCAGGAAAAAGGGGTTGGATTGGCGGCACCGCAATTGGGCATATTGCAGCGCGCGATCGTGGTGGAAGTGGCGCAGGCCATGGAGCGCGAGGGTGAATCGATTGCCGCGCTGCCCTTAACCACGTTAATCAACCCAGAGATCACCCCCATAGGTCATGATAAAACCGAAGGCTGGGAAGGTTGTCTTAGCATTCCCGGTTATCGGGGTTATGTGGAACGCTGGCAGCATATTGCATTTACCGCTCAGGATATCAATGGACGCCCGTTGCGGGGCCAGGCCACCGGCTTTCATGCGCGCATCATCCAGCATGAAGTTGACCATCTGAACGGCATTCTATACACCGATCGCACGGAGAAAATAGAGGTTTTCGTTCGTGCGGCAACATAATCTGCATGAGGTGATGCATTACTGACTATGTGGACATTAAGACGGCGCGATTTGCGTGGGCGACTATACTGTTAAGAGTTCTCACGTTGCGGTATGGAGCCAAAATACAATGGGCTCAACCGGTTGAGTCCCTTGTCATAGCGCGCTGAAAAAAAGAATGGAGTTTTGTGTATGATCGAGCCTGGCATTCCCGATAATGAAATCACAAGGCAAGCGACACTCGATTCCCTTCATATTGTAGATACTTCAGCAGCGGAAAAATTTGACCAGGTGACTCGGCTTGCCGCCAAATTTTTTGATGTGGAAATGGCGCTGATTTCGTTGATCGATCACCAACGCCAATGGTTTTTAACGTGTTTTGGCCTAGAAGCATCAGAGACGTCACGGAATATATCGTTTTGCGCTCATGCCATTCTTCAGCACGACACTTTTATCATAAACGATGCCCTGGCAGACCGGCGTTTTTTTGATAACCCGCTGGTCACCAGTGGTCCCAAAATTCGCTTTTATGCAGGACAACCCTTACTGTCACTCGCCGGCTTGCCAGTGGGTACCTTGTGTATAGTAGACCCGCGTCCGCGGACATTATCGTCTGATGAAGCGACAGACCTACGTTATTTTGCCGCCATCATTGAAGAGTACCTGCACAATATTGAGCGCGAGGCTCACACCGAAAGTATTGAATCCGACCTGTGGCGGACGGAAAATTTATTTAAACAGACGTTTTCTCAGGCGGCGGTGGGAATGGCGCTGGTCTCGCTCGACGGGCATTGGTTAAGGGTCAATCGGCGTCTCTGTGAAATGTTACGTTATTCAGAAAGTGAATTTTTAGCCCTCACCTTTCAGGATATTACACATCCAGACGATTTGGATACTGACTTGGATTTGCTCAACAAGCTACTGGCGGGCACCATACCCACCTATTCTATGGAAAAACGTTACTTTCGCTCAGACAAAAAAATTGTATGGACACAACTCACCGTTTCACTTAATAGCCAATTAGATGGGTCGCCCCACCATTTTATTGCCGTGATTGTCAATATTACCGAACGCAAAGAAGCGGAAGCCGGTCTTTATATTTTACAACATGAGCTCGAAGAACGGGTGGTATTGAGAACCCAAGAATTAAATACCGTCGTCAGTAAGCTCAATATTGAAATACAGAACAGGATAAATACTCAGCTACAACTCAATGCCGAAAAGGAACGTTTGCGCGCCATTACCGATAACATGCCGGCATTGATTAGTCAGGTCGACGCCGAAGAAACTTACCTGTTTGCGAACAGTACCTATATGACGTGGTTTGGCATTGACGAAACCTCGCTAAAAATGATGCACATTAGAGAATTCATCGGCGAGGAGGCATACCTCACGGCCAAACCAATGATCGACAAAGTGTTATCAGGTCAAACCGTCAGTTTTGAACATGAACTGCGCGCGCGCACTGAGATGCTGACAATTAAAACGATTCTGGTGCCCGGTGAAACTCACGGATTTTATATATTGTCGATGGATATAAGCGAACTAAAAAGATTGCAACGACATGCCGAGTACGAAGCCATGCACGATACCCTTACGGTTTTACCGAATCGTCGGGCGTTTCGCCAACAGCTCACCTTGAGCATCTCAGAAAGCGCGGCCAGGGGGCAACCTATGGCGTTATTGTTCCTTGACCTCGATGGTTTCAAACACATTAACGATACTCTGGGTCATGACATCGGCGATTTGGTATTAATTCACTTCGCCAAGATCCTGTCTGGCTGTGTGCAGGATAAAGGGTTCGTTGCCCGGCTGGCTGGCGATGAATTTACCGTTATTCTCACTACATTGACCGCCCCCATGAAACAACTAAAACAGTTGTGTGAAGAGATCATGTCGCAGTTGTCGGCGCTAACGCGATTAGGCGAAACGGATGTCAGGTTAACCGTGAGTATTGGTGCGGCCATCTACTCAGGAGATAACACCACCGGGGAAAGTTTGCTGTCCAAAGCGGATGCGGCAATGTACCGAGCCAAATCATCCGGTATAGGTAAATATTCCATCGATTAACCGAGGCGGCTATCCCAACGGCATTTATCCCCGCTCCATTGGCAATGACGCGGCCCCCTCGCCCAAGGCGCGCTGCATCAGTACCGTGTCGACCCACTGACCATGCTTAAACCCTACTGCCTTGAGCGTGCCGACCATCTCAAAGCCCAAAGAAGCGTGCAGGCGTAAAGAGCCGATATTTTGGCTATTGCCGATTACCGCAATAATTTGCCGGTAACCCTGTAGTTCAACCCGAGCGATAGCCTCATGCATCAGTAAAAAACCGACCCCCTGTTTTTGCCTATCAGCGGCAATATAGACCGAACTTTCCACGCTAAAGCGATAGGCGTAGCGTGGCCGGTAAGGAGAAAGGTAACAATACCCCACCACGTCGCCATGATGGGTGGCAACCAGATAAGGCAGTCCATGGGCCAACACATTATGGTACCTCTTGCCCATTTCGGTCACACTTGGCGGCTCGACTTCGAAACTCGCGATACCCTGTAAAACATGATGTGAATAGATCGCCTGGATCGCGGGAATATCCGCCTGCGTTGCATCGGCAAGGGTAATGTCTTTTTTCATTGCGGTTCTCTTATGAACATCATCAGATTAACCGCCATAATAAGGCGCCCCAGGCCTAATAGGTAGTGGGAAAAAACGCCCCATATAAACCGATTAACCAGTCAATAAACACCCGTACCCGCGCCGACAGTTGCCGGTGCTGGGGATACAGCGCGGATACCGGCATAGTCGGGCTTGGCCACTCGGCCAAGACTTCAACCAAGCGCCCATCCTGCAACGCGTCGTTAACATGATAACGGGGCAGTTGCACCAAACCCGCACCACGTAGCGCGCAGAACACAATCGATGCCCTCGCGCACCAAATCAACCAACCGATCACCACTGCTGATGATCACCTCAATATCGGGATAGCGCCGATGAAATTCATCCAGACGCGGCAATACGATGCGCGTGGCATGGGCACCCTGCAGATCAATACGCAACACCCCTTGTGGCCTGGCTGCGACATGGCGTAAAGACGATTGTGCATCATCAATTTCCGAGAGTATATGCAAACAACGTTCATAAAACGCCTGGCCATCCAGTGACACACGCACCTGCCGGGTCGTGCGCTCCAGCAAGCGGCACTCGAGATGCTTTTCCAGTTGTTTAATCGCATTGCTGGCCGTTGCTCTGGGAATCCCCAACTGATCCGCTGCCTGACTAAAACTGCCCAGCTCGACAATCCGGGTGAACAGCTGCAGGGTGTTCAATTTATCCATGGTCCGTTATTAACCTGATATTGCACTCTCGCGCAGAGGTAAGAATGAGATGACGTCAAGCAACCACATGGCCGAAGGCGAGGCCCACGCCCGCCGCCACGGCCATAGCCAACGCACTCCAAAATGTCACTCGCACAATGCCTTTGAGCACCGAGGCATTACCGATTTTAGCGGCAACCCCACCCAAGACGGCCAGCGAAATCAGCGTTGAACCGGCGATGGTCACGCTGGCCCATGCTATGGGCGAAACAATAGTGATGGCCAACGGCAGCGCCGCACCCACGGCAAAACTCAACGCTGAGGTCAGCGCCGCCTCCAGTGGACGAGCGGTGGTGATCTCATTAATCCCCAATTCATCCCGCGCATGGGCACCCAGCGCATCATGCGCCATCAGAGCTTGCGCCACTTGGTCGGCCAGGGCTACGTCCAAACCGCGGTTGGCATAAATAGCGGTCAATTCACGATGTTCGGCATGATAATCATCAGTCAACTCAGCGCTCTCTTGTGCCAGGGCGGCTTGTTCGGTATCTGACTGCGAGGAAACCGAAACATATTCTCCGGTTGCCATCGACATGGCACCGGCAACCAGCCCGGAAATGCCCGTTAGCAGCAAACTGGCGTGGCTCGCGTTCGCCGCCGCGACACCCAACAGCAAACTGGCGGTGGATACAATGCCATCATTGGCGCCTAATACCGCAGCCCGCAGCCATCCCACGTGCCCGATGCTATGCCTTTCCCGGTGGTAATGAATCATTTGTCACCTCATGTCCGTGCTTATCATGCTCGCGAATAAAATCAATAAAGGTGCGCAGTGGTGCGGGCACCAGCCGCCGGTCCGGATAATAAAGATAGGGGCCGGAAAACCACTGCCACCAAGGTTCGAGCAACGGTTCTAACTGGCCGCTGGCGATATGGGGTTGGAGCCATTGCTCGAATAACTGAATCACCCCTACTCCCGCCACTGCCGCCTGCACCGCCAGATCCACCGCCGCGCCCACACTGACCACCAGCGGTCCTGAAGGCTGCACCCGGCAGATTTCACCGTGCCGTTCAAATACCCATTCCGGCATGACACCGCTGGCATACTTCCCGCGAATACAGGCATGGTCCAGCAGCTCGCGCGGATGAGTAGGCCTTCCCGCGCGATCAAGGTAGCCCGGCGCCGCCGCGACGGCAAATCGCTGTCGGCGCGGCCCAATGGGTATCGCAATCATGTCCTGTTCCAAACACTCATCATAACGAATGCCCGCGTCACATCCGGCACGAAATACGTCCAGCACATTACTTTGCGCAATAATATCTAATTGGATCTCTGGATAGCAGGCCAAAAAAGCCGGCACGATGTGCGGTAAGACCAGACGAGCGGCACTCACCGGCACGTTAAGACGCAGGGTACCCCTTGGTGTGGCGCGAAACTGGTTAACGGCATCAAGCGCCGATTCCACTTCACTCATGGCTGGCAACAGCCGTTGCAACAAGGTATCCCCGGCTTCGGTCAATCTTACGGTGCGGGTGGTACGGTTGAATAACCGGACACCAAGCTGCTGCTCCGCTCTGCGCACGGCGTCGCTCAGGCGCGATGGACTGCTATTGGTGGCACGTGCCGCCTGTCGAAAGCCGCCAGCTTGAGCGACGGCCATTACCGCTTGCAACAGACCAAGATCGATTTGCATTGTGCGAAACTCCGTACAACCTGTCTTCATTTAGCAGGATAGTCGCACAGAGTTTATCCACCTACAATGCATCTTACCTTGAAGAGGAGAGCACTATGTCCAGTATCAATACATCAGATCGTTATCAACTTGGTCATCGGCAAGTCCAGCGGCTTGGCTACGGGGCGATGCAGCTTGCCGGTCCGGGAGTATTCGGCCCGGCAAAAGATCCGGCCATGGCGGTGCGTGTACTGCGCGAAGCCGTCGCAGCGGGTGTCAACCACATCGATACCGCCGATTTTTACGGTCCACACGTGACGAATCAGCTTATCAAACACGCGCTGCACCCCTACCCGGACGATCTTTGCCTGGTGACCAAGTTGGGTGCGAGACGCGACGAGAAAGGCGGCTGGATAGCGGCGTTCTCCGCCAAAGAATTAACCCTGGCGGTGGAAGAGAATCTGCGCCATCTTGGCCTGGATGTCCTCGACATCGTCAATCTTCGCAGTATGCTGGATATCCACCAGCCAAAGGAAGGTTCTTTGGAAGCGCCACTGACCGCCTTGGCCGAACTCAAACACCGTGGCCTGGTGCGACATATCGGGCTAAGTAATGTCACCCCCACCCAAATTGCCGCTGCCCAGAAAATGACGCCGATCGCCTGTGTACAGAATTGCTACAATGTGGTTCAGCGCGCGGATGATGAGTTAATCGACCAACTGGCCGCCCAGGGAATGGCGTATGTGCCCTTCTTTCCGTTGGGTGGTTTTACGCCATTACAATCAACGGTGCTGGATGATGTTGCCCAGCGACTGCAGGCCACACCCATGCAGGTTGCTCTGGCCTGGTTACTGCAGCGTTCCGACAATATTTTGCTGATTCCCGGTACATCATCGCTATCGCATCTAAAGGAAAACCTGGCCGCAGCGGATTTGGTGCTGCCCCCGGCGGAGTTACTGTTGCTTAACGGTATGGCCTGACGGCGCGGTGCCAAGGGCAGACGCTCAGTTCACCATGATGCTGTCGTAATTTCGCCAGCGGTAGTTGAGCGCCGAGACCAACCAAAAAAACACAAACAGACCGATAACCCAATAACCCACCTGGCCCATATGCGTGTTGAGATAACCAATCATATGCCAAAAACGCCCCTGCAGACTGAACTCATCAGTAATCAATCCCAGGGTTTCAAGGCCGCCAATAAAGAGAGCAATGACGACCGAGGTTGCCGTAATGGTCATATTGTAATACAGCTTGCGCACCGGCTTGGCAAAAGCCCAGCCGTAAGCGCCCACCATCACAAAATTATCGAGGGAATCAATCAGCGCCATGCCGCTGGCAAACAGTACCGGAAAAACCATAATCGACCAGACTGAGAGACCCGAAGATGCACCGGCGGCGGAAATGCCTAATAAGCCCACCTCGGTCGCGGTGTCAAAACCCAACCCAAACAAGAACCCGACCAAATACATCTGCCAGCTTTTATTAACAAATTTAAAAGCAAACCGAAAAATGCGCGTCATCAGACCACCATTACTGGCCGGCAGGTCGTCGATGTGTTGGTCGTTAACTGCCCCACCTCGTTTGATTTGCCTAAATTTTTTATAGACCGTGTGTAAAATCATGAGATTGACTAACGCCACGATCAGTAAAAAAACGGCGGAAACCAGGGTGCCGATGATCCCGCCATAATCGTGGATCCAGCCCATTTGGTTTTTGAACGCTAACGACGTGGCGGCGATAGCCGCGCAGGCAAGCAAAACAATAGTGGAGTGCCCCAGGGAAAAAAAAGCGCCGACGGAAATAGGCCGTTGCCCCTGCTGCATCAGTTTGCGGGTGACGTTATCGATAGCGGCGATATGATCAGCGTCAACCGCATGACGCAATCCATAGCTGTAGGCCAGCAACGCTGCGCCGGTTAAGGTGGCATTGTGCGCAAACACCACCCATGCCCAGACCCATGCGATAACATTTACCGACACCAAAAAAAACATCAGGAAAATCGCTTGGCATTTACTGGACGACAGGGTGGGATTGGCCATGTTTTACCCGTTGCAATAACATGAGAAGACAAGACAAAATACGCCAATCATAAAAATTATTTTTTGATCTTACAACGCTAAATATAACAAAACCACCCACCGTTAGCGGTCAGTGCGCCTTGACCGGCTTAGGGTATTTGCGTAACCAGCGGCCACTGACCAAACGCCAGTAAAAAAATACGCCGCGTACCGCCCAATCCAGGAACATGCCCAACCAAACGCCCACCACGCCAAAGCCCAACATGATACCCAGGATATAACCCGCGACGATACGGCATCCCCACATACCCAACAGCGATATCCACATGGTAAAGCGTGCATCACGGGCACCTTTGAGGCCGGCGGGCAGAACCCATGACGCCGCCCAGATAGGCATAAACGCGGCATTAAGCCAGACCAGTATTTTCACCACATGAATCACATCTTCTTCACGAGTATAAAATTGTGCCAGCAAACCGGCCAACGGCGCCGATAACCACGAAATCACGCACAAACCCAGGGTGGCCAACCAGAAGATATGCTTAAGCTGTCGCTCCGCCTGGCCGATTTGCAGTTTGCCCAGCCGGGTGCCAACGATAATCGTGGCGGCTGAACCGAGCGCATTACCCGGTAAATTAATTAAAGAGGCAATGGAGAACGCAATAAAATTCCCGGCAATCACATTGGTGCCCATGCCCGCAACAAATACCTGGGTTAATAACTTGCCGCCGTTAAACAGAACCGATTCAATACTGGCGGGAATGCCAATACCTAAGACTTCCATTAGAATATTGGTATTAAACCGGGTGAAATAACTTTTCAGGGAAATCTTCAGCGCCGGATTAAACCCGATCACCAGGACGTAAATCACCCCCGCAGCGCCAATATAACGGGAAATGGTCAACCCTAACCCTGCGCCGACAAACCCCAAGCCATGCCAGGAAAAACAGCCGTAAATCAATACGGTACTGATGACAATATTCAAAATATTCATGCCACCGTTAATCAGCATCGGGATTTTTGTATTGCCCGCACCGCGCAAGGCCCCACTGCCAATCAACGCGATGGCGGCGGCAGGATAACTCCAGACGGTAATGTTTAGGTAGGTCAGTGCCAAGGATTTTACCGCCGGCTCGGCGTTGCCGGCGATGATATTAATGATAGCTTCTCCGCTAAACTCAATACCCAGCGCCAACAGCACTGAGACCACCGTCATCATGGACAAGGATTGCCGGGCGGCGGCGCGGGCCCGTTTAGGATCAAGCTTGCCCAGACTGAACGCCACCACCACCGTAGTGCCTAAATCCACTGCGGCAAAAAAAGCGATGATCACCATATTAAAGCTGTCTGCCAACCCTACCCCGGCCATCGCTTCCTTGCCTAGCCAACTGACCAGGAAAGTACTGAGCACCCCCATGAGCAATACACACATATTTTCAAATAATATCGGTACCGCCAGCGGTGTAATTTCACGCCAGAACAAGACTCGGTAGGAATGCCGTTTGGGATACCACGCCGTACGCTCGATAGCGTGTCGCACAGGGGTTATGATATTTTGCAAAATTGTCCCAGCTATAAAAAAACGGTTGCTTTCAAATAATGGTAAAAGACCGGGTATTATGCAAAATCTTTTTATGTCCACCCGTTTCCAGCATCCGCAATGTTCAAAACATGATGCCCCGGACAATAAAAAACGGTCAGATAAATCCTATATTTCATTTTTCACCCTAAAGGGAATACAGCGTTACCACCCTCGTATTTTTGGCAATAAGGCACGGGGTACTGCGGGGGGCTTTGTGCCGGTGAAACCAGCGGTAGCGCTGCGCATGGCAAGCAAGCCATTGGGGTAACACCCACTTAATCGAACCCAGCCCCGAGCCAGCCGGTGGATAAAAAATGACTTATGCACCACAATATGGGAAAAAAGAGATATTCAGCAAAACAAAAAACCTGTATATGCTTAGGGTCGATCCTGTCGCCAGAGGCATAACGTGAAAGTAAACGCCCTATACCTTTTAGCCGGTTTACTGTTGGCCGGTTGTGCAAAACAACCCGTCGAACGGCCAATCGCGCTGGTCATGCCACCGCAACCACAAAAATTACTGGTGGAGGCGCCGAAAGGGATTTATGGTGGTTATATACACGATTCTGCAAGTATTTACGGTGTAGATGAGAAGTTGGTCAAAGCCATCATTCAGGTAGAATCCGGTTTTAATCCCAGAGCAGTGAGCAAATCAAATGCCATCGGGTTGATGCAGCTAAAAGCCTCCACCGCCGGGCGTGATGCCTACCGATTAAAAGGCCGCTACGGCCAACCCAGCGCCAAAGACTTAAAAGACCCTGCCACCAATATCGATCTTGGTACAGCTTATATTAGCATCTTGCAGCGACAATTATCGGGGATTAAAAACCCGGAAACGTTACGTTATGCAATTGCCGTAGCTTATGTGAACGGCGCAGGTGCCCTGTTGCGCTCGTTCTCCAGCGATCGGGGTTACGCTATTAGTAAAATCAATCGATTGACCCCGGAAGAGTTTTCCCGACATATCCAGCAAAAACATCCTCAGCCCCAGGCGCCCCGTTATTTGTCGAAAGTAAAAAACGCCTACCTGGCGATGCGCTGATAGCGCACCCCGCCTTAGCTGAGACGCCGCCCGTTTTAGTTAACCCGCGGGTCGCGATCGCATCACTGCACGGCCCTAAGCGCCCACTTTTTCACCACGCATAGCGCTACCCCCGCTGGCGCGTCGTAAAAAAACCGGCCTACTGACTCAGGCCGCCCGTCCGCCCAGATAAAGCTCGCGCACCCGATCATCATGCACCAGTTCGGCGGATTTACCGGTCAGCGCCACGTTGCCCAGCGCCAAGATATAGGCACGATCGGAGATCCTGAGTGCCTCCATGGCGTTTTGTTCCACCATCAATATGGCCACATCTTCGAGTTTTCTGATCTGTAAAATAGCCGCAAACACATCATCGAGCATTTTGGGCGACAGACCGGCTGAAGGCTCGTCGAGCAACAGCGTTTTCGGCGCAGGCATCAGCGCCCGGCCGAGGGCCAGTATTTGCCGCTCGCCGCCGGACAGTGTGGCGGCGGGCAGGTTGAATTTGCGCCCCAACATCGGATATAAATCACACAAAGCGTCCATACGCTGACGACGCCACGGCTCGCGCATAAACTGGCCGCCGATCAGCAGATTTTCACGCACGCTCAGGTTAGTAAACACATTATCGGTTTGCGGCACAAAACCCAAGGCGCACTGACGCACCTTAAGATGAACCGGCAACATGCCCACTTCCGAACCGTCCAGCAGCATTTGCCCTGAACGTGGTCGCAAGAACCCGGCAATACATTTTAACAAGGTGGACTTGCCACATCCATTGGGACCGAGCAACGTCACGATCTCAGCGCGGCCCACGTCGATGGAGATGCCTTTAAGGATATCGATGCCCGGCGTATAACCGGCAATCACCTCGCGCAGGCTAATCATACCGCCTCCGGTAATGGCTTGGCCTTGGTACCTAAATAGGCCTCCAACACCTTGGCGTTATTCGTGAGTTCATCAGGGCGACAGGTGGCAACAATATGTCCCCGATCGAGCACAATGCAACGATGGCAGATATCACGGATAAAATGCATATCATGCTCAATAATCATAAGCGACAATCCTCCTCGATTGAGCCTTTTTAAGGTGTCGACAATATCGTTACGCAAATTCGGATGCACCCCCGCCATGGGTTCGTCCAGCATCAACAGCTTGGGCGACCCCATCAGTGCGCAGGCAATACCCAGCAATTTTTTCTGTCCACCGGACAAGGCGGCCGCCGGTAAATCGCGGACCTTGGTCAGCAACAATTCATCAAGCAATGCGCTGGCTTTTTCGCGGTCCTCACGTTCGGCTAAACGGGCTGACGGCAGCGGCAAGATACTGCTCCAAAAACCATGGTGTCGGATGCCGGCGGCCAAAACCACTTCCATTACCGACATTTTCTCCGGCATGACGGGCAATTGAAACGTACGGGCGATGCCCTTGCCCACCAATTGGTAAGTCGGCAGGCGGTCGATATGCAGTTGATCAATCATTATCTCGCCGGTATCAACGGTGGTGAACCCCGATATGGTGTTCAGCAAGGTGCTTTTACCCGAACCATTGGGCCCCAGCAGCCCAAGGATTTCCCCTTGCCCGACCACAAAGTCGATCTGCTCCAGCACCTTATTGCCGCCAAACGCTTTGCTGAGATTGCTCACGTGCAACAATGGTTTCATGGGATTTTCCTCAATCGTTCCGGGAATATTCCCCCTGGACGCCCCAACAAACAGGCCAGCAAAATAACGCCTAACGTACCCAATCGCAGTGCACCGGCAATATCAGTATTGATATCGATAAAATCTTTCGCGAAAGGAATAAAGGAATACAGGCATTGCACCAATAACGCACCGGCCACCACACCATAAACATTGCCTAGGCCGCCAATCATCACCATGCTCCATATAATGAACGTTTCCGACGACAGCAGATAATCCGGACTAACATAGCCGGTGTAATACGCCAATAGCGAGCCGGCAAAAGCGGTAAGCGCCGCGCTGACCATCAATGCCGTGCGTTTGAGTCCCGGTAACGAGTAACCAAAGCAGACCGCCAACTGGGGTTGTTCGCGCATTAAGCGCAGCGCCCGGCCAAACCGGTGTCCCGCCATGCGTTGGCTGGCAAAGGCTGCCAATGCCAATATCACCATCACCACGGCGGCGAACAGGAGATTATCCGCACGCTGACTGCCGGCATCGAAAGGAATAACAATACCGCTGAGCCCCTGGGGCCCCCCGGTCAGCCAATCTTCATTAAACGCCAGGGTGCGGATCACTTCCGCAATGGCCAGAGTGGCTATGCCCCAATAGTCGGACGCCAGTTTACCGCCCAACCCGGCCATCAACAGACCCACCATCATGGCAATAACGATGCCCGCAGGAATAGACAATAAAGGAGAGCATCCCAGGTGCGCACCGATACCCACCGCATAGGCGCCTATACCGGCAAACGCAATATGACCAAAATTGAGTAAGCCGGCATAACCGCTTTGAATATTGAGGCCAACGGCAATCAGCGCATAAATGCCAGCAATGCTGATAATATGTAATAGAAAATCAAACACGGTTAACCTCCCGGTGAAAGAGACCGTAAGGACGCAAAAATAGCGTAACGAGTAAAATGATAAATGAGGCCGCGTTAATGTAGGTCACCGGCACGAAGGAAAACAGCCCAAAACTGATGTCACTGAAATCAAAACTTATCACCAAGGTCTCGGTGGCGGCGATCAGCAGGGCGCCCACCACCGCGCCAAGTGGGTTGCCCAACCCGCCTAAAATCGCGGCGGCCAGGATGGGTAATAGCAGATCGTTACCCTGGTTAACGTAGGCACTGGTATTCATCGCCAGTAAGGTCCCCCCTAACGCGGCCAATACCCCACTCAGAAAATTGACGCCATTGGTGATGGCATCCGCGTTCAGTCCGGACGCGGCGGCCAATTCCCGATTGCCGGCCAATGCGCGGATGGAACGTCCCAGGGACGTGTTAAACAACAGCAACGTAAACAGCACCAGCAGCACTGCGGTAATGCCAATGGACCAGATTTGCTCTGGTGAAATCAAGGCTCCGCCCCAGGCCAAGGCACGGGTTACCGGCAAAGCATAGGTGAGTGGCGCGGAACCGGCGATACCCAGCACTGCCGCGATCAGGATCATTGATACCGCCAGCGCGCCAATCATTCCTTGCGCCGGTCCACTGCGCAGGAGGTGGCGAAAGACCAGATGGTGCAGCAATATCGCCAGCAGGCCGATCAGCACGCAGGAAAATCCGGCCGCCAACCACAGCGGCGCACCGGCGCGCAGGAGGTAACCGGAAATAAACGCCCCCAACATGGCGTACTGTACATGGGCGATATTCGGGAATTTTACCAAGCCATATACCAAGCTCAGCCCTAAGGCTATCAGGGCCAGATCCGAGGTCCGAATCAGGGTATCCAAGATGAATTGAAACATAATAAAAGTCCGGGTTGGCGGTAAGTTCGCCGGTGCAACCGCCCACCGGCGAAACCAGGCTTAACGGGCGACGATAGCGCCGTTGAGGCTTTTTACTTTTTCATAGGGCTGTTTCTGACGTTGACGATCACTATCGAGATCGAGCGCCCCTGTCACACCAACAAAACTCGGGGCCACCTGCTTCATGGCTGCCAGAATGGCCGCCGGATCGGCACTGCCGGCCTTGTTAATCGCCGCCGCGGCCAGTTTCACTGCGTCGTACGCATAACTGCCGTAGGCAGACTTCATGCCTTCACCGTATTTTTTACGGTACTCGTCAGCATAACCCCCGTCTTTATCACTCAGGCCGGCAACTTCCATCCCGGTTTGTCCCTTAACAAACTGAGCCGGCGAATCGGCGGTGCTCATGGTCAGGTAGATGCCGTACCAGGGTGTTTTATTCAACCCCAATTCGTAGGACTCGCGATTGAGTACTACCGCTTCCTGCCCATAGCTGGTATAGACATAAAGATCCGGTTTTGCCCGCGATATTTGCTGCAGCTCACGCCGATAGGATGACTGCCCAGCGGTATACAGCAACTTGGCAACGACGTTGCCGCCGTCGGCGGTGAAAAATTTGGCAAACTGTTCCGCCATGCCCTGCCCATAAGCCCCGTTAGGCGCGATAAACGCGACATGGCGGTAGCCTTGTGCATATACATCTGCCGCTGAGAATTTCGCGGAGAGATCGTCAAGACCGATAACGCTAAATGAACTTGCGCCAATGGTGCGAATACCGGTACTGGTCCCAGCGATATTGATGTGGGTTAATTTATTTTTAACCAGATATTGACCAATGGGAATGGTGACACTGGAAGAGAACTCACCGATGACCAACGGCACTTTATTCACCTCAGTCAGCTTGCGAACCGCGTCTAGTGCTATGCCAGGACTGCCGGCCGAGTCCTCGACCATAACCGCCATTTTCTGGCCGGCGACACCCCCGTGGGCATTAATATCCGCTATAGCCAAATCCATGCCGCGCTGCTGATCCTTACCGATATCGGCACTGGTGCCGGTCAACGGCAGAATCGCGCCAACGGTAATATCCGCCAAAGCAAGTTGCGCCGCCCCGGCATATGACATAACGGCCAATGCCAGTAGGGTTAACGATTTATGAACAGGTAATGACATTAAAGTGCTCCCGGTGTTAAGAATCGGCTGTGATCAGGTGAGTAAAACGCATTCCCAGTCTGGGTAATAAATTAATAACTATAAAAAAAACAAAATGTTATACACATTATCTACAAGTAAATTCATTACTGTATATCAATGTGAATACACTTTAAATAAACACAGCAAAACCTATGCCATTCTGTGTGTATTGCTGCGCTTACCGGTAAATCAAACCAAAAACTTACCGGGGTATCGGAGACTTTTTTTGCGGTTACTGGCTGTAATTAATATAAAAATTATCTTTATCCTGCGTGATCAACCGGCAGCAAACTTTTACCGGTTGATTGATAATATTGCCCTTTGCGGTGAAAAATGTATTAACCATTGCCACGGTAAATAAGATGAATTGCTTTAAATCGGTGCATTACGTCGGCGGTATTGTATTATTCTGGTGCAGCGGGGGAAAATAACACGAGCGATGTGTAGATAGCAGTGTATTCACAATCTGATTGTTTTCTTTTTTGGGCCATGTTATTTATTAAAAAAAGGCTACCCCTCCTCAGGTAACCAATGCATCAGGTATTCAATGACAGTGCAGCAAAGTAAAACCAGCCCTAAGCCCAAGAAAACCGGTCGTAGCGCGGACAGTGTGGACAAGGTCTACGAAGCGGTGAAAAAACTCGCTGTGGATTATCATTTCCGGCCGGGGGAACGCATCAATGAAGTCGAATTAGCCGGCAGGTTAGGTGTATCCAGGACTCCGGTGCGTGAAGCGTTAAACCGACTGGCGCGCGACGGATTTATGACCTGCGTACCCAATCGGGGTTTCTATTCACGGGAAATTACCCCCCAGGGTGTGCATGCGATGTATGAAATGCGCGCGGTGATTGAGCAGGCAGCATTTCGTTTTGCCTGCCTGCGCGGCTCCGATGATGACATCGCCGCGACCGTCGCTATCTGGAACACCCATAAGGATATTAGCCTGGAAGACGACGCTGTCGGTAACTGGGAGCGCGTGGCTGAGGCTGACGAAGCCTTTCATATGTCCATTGCCCTCATGTCGAAAAACGAATTGCTCTATGAAACACTGGAAGGGCTGAACTCGCTGATCAGGTTTTTTCGCCGCATTGATCTCGCCACGCCGAGCCGGCGGATTAACGCTTATGACGAGCATGTGGAAATCATCGATGCCTTGTGCTGCCGAGATGCAGAACGCGGGGTTAAGATCGTCGAACAGCATATCACCCTCAGTTCCGAACATGCGGTAGAGGTCACTAAAGAAGGTTTGGCGCGTATTTTCTTCGGCTATCAGCGGTAAAAAATTTATTGATTTTATGTGTATACACATTATCGTACAGTTTTGAATACAGTTAATTCATCGGCACGATATCCCTTGGCAAGTATTTAGTGCCAGCGTCCTGTATCGGCCGAAAATAACAGACTATATTTTATCAATAACACCATTTTATTGACGCCAGGCCAAACAATGGCCCACGCCGGGAATAGTATAAATGAACATAGCAGAAAAAAAAGCATTCAGTCTGGACCATGTGTTGGTCACGCCTAAAGACTATATATTAACGCTGGAGCAGTTCCGCCTGTTGGGGTTTTCTCCTTCGCCCATCAGCTATCATCCATGGGGCACAGCCACCTGTTTTATCATGTTTGCCGATAATTTCATTGAGTTGATAAGCGTCACCGACCCCGACAAATTGGGCACCGGCGCGGTCAATGGATTTTGTTTCGGCCGTCAGATGGACGCCTTTGCGCGCCGGGGTGAAGAAGGCATTTCACTGATAGCACTGCACAGCAAAGATGTCCGGCAACACTTCAGCCAACTCGCGGCGAAAATACCTGAAAACCAGGGTGTGGTCGATTTTCGGCGACCCATTATCCTGGAAAATGGTCAGCCGGATGAGGTGGTGGTGTCAATGGCCTTGTTTATCGATCAGCACTCGCCCGACAGCTCGTGGTTTTTATGCCAACAGCACCGTCCTGATTTGATCTGGCAAGATCAGTGGCGCCAGCATGAGAATGGCGCCGACGCGATGTTGGCGGTAACCTATCTGGTCGAGGATCCGGCTGAACTGGCGGCTGGCTGGCAACGACTTTATGGGGATCGGGTTCGCTACGATGGCCGCATAGCCGAAGTCGATACCGGATCCGGTGTGCTGCGTGCCATCGATCTCGCTAGCGCACAGTCAGAATATGCTGGGGTCGCGCTGCCCGCAGCAGCCAGTTCGCGAGCGCACGGTATTTCACTACGGCTGCACACCGCCAGTCTGGAACCCTTGATTCGCCGATTAACGACCCACGGCGTGGCTTACCACCACACCCCTGGCAGGGTACTGGTGGCACCCGATGCTGCAGGCAATGTGATTATCGAGTTTGTCCAGCACCGCTGACACCGTTGTTCTGCGCCTGACGCAGCCGCACCGTTCAGTACGAGAACGTTTATGCCGAATAATCAGTTAACCCCCAAGCAGGTGAACATTGCCATGTCGATACCCCAGACTCTGATAACCCAAGCGATCGCCTGGCGTCGGGCGTTTCATGCCGCGCCTGAACTCGGTTTTGAGGAGCACACCACCGCCCAACGCATCGCCTCGTTACTGTTAAGTTTTGGCTTGGAGGTCAACCGTGAATTTGCCGTGACCGCTGTGGTGGGCACCTTGAGAAACGGTCCTGGTCCGGTGATCGGTCTGCGCGCCGATATGGATGCGTTGCCGATCCAGGAACTGGGCCAGTGCGAGTACCGTTCGGTGTACCCAGGCCGGATGCATGCCTGCGGTCATGACGGCCATAGTGCGATACTGTTGGCCGCTGCGGCGCATTTGAGCGCCACCCGTCAATTTAGCGGCACGGTACATTTTATTTTCCAACCGGCCGAGGAAAATCTGGCCGGTGGGCAAAAGATGGTCGAAGACGGGTTATTTGAACACTTTCCCATGGATGCCATCTATGCCCTGCATAACTGGCCCGGACTGCCTGAGGGACACATCGTAGTCAACGCCGGGCCGATGATGGCCTCACAGGATACTTTCGAGATCACACTGACCGGCAAAAGCTGCCACGCCGCCATGCCCGAAAGCGGCGCTGACCCTATCATCGCTGCAGCGCAACTGATCATGGGATTGCAGACCATCTCCTCACGCCGCGTGTCGCCCAAGGACGCCATCGTCATTAGCGTCACGCAGCTCAACGCCGGAGAAGTCATTAACTCCATTCCTGAAACCGCCACCTTGCGCGGTACAGTACGTTGTCTCAGTCCACAAGTGAGGACCACGGCCATCAGTATCATGGAGGATATGGTCCGCCAGATCCCGGCGGGATTTGGCGTCGCCGGCCGGTTGTCTTATCGCAGTGGATACCCGGTGACCCTCAATGATCCCCAGGCCGCCGCCGCGGCTTACCGCGCGGCGATTGAGGTGGTCGGGCCCGCCAGAGCCACCTTCGGCGCCGAGCCGTCCATGGCGGCGGAAGATTTTGCTTTTATGCTGCAAGTCTGCCCTGGTGCGTATCTCTGGCTCGGCGCCGGAGACGATGCTGGTACCGTGGGGCTGCACCATCCGCACTATGATTTTAACGATGCTATTATCGAAACCGGCGTCAATCTTTGGACCAGACTGATTGAACAATCTTGTCCGTTACATGGCACACCAGCGCAACTGAATATGACTCAGGGGATTTCATGAACAAAATACATTTTATCGGCGCCGGGCAAATGGTTGAAGCCATTATCCGGGCGGGCATTAACAACGGCAAACTCCAGGCGGAAAACATCACCATCGAAGATATTGATCCAACCCGCATAACCCGGTTAACGGAAAAATATGCGGTGACGGCGTCAACCTCCCTAAGCAACGCCCGCCTGGTGGTCATCGCGGTACGTCCTCAGGACAACCTGACCGCCGTAGCCAAAAGCATCCTAGACCGTGCGCCGGCAGAGGCTATCGTGATCTCGATCATCGCCGGTGTCACCTTGGCGCATCTTGATACCTTACTCGGCGGACGTCATCCCATTGCCCGCATCATTCCCAATACCCTGACCGATACGGGTTATGGCTTTAGTGGTGTGGTGCTTAACGAACGGGTCAAGGCCACCGATATCCAGGATTTTGTTGAAAGCTTTGGCAAAGTGCTTTATTTAGACGAACGTCAACTGGATATTTTTACCGGTTTTGCCATCGCCGGCCCCAACTATATCTATTATTTTATCGAGTCGCTCACCGATGCCGGCGTGCTGGCCGGACTTCCCCGTTCCCAGGCAACCGCGGTGGTATTGGAAAATCTGGTGGGCGCGGTGGAAATGTTAAAACGCAGCCAACTGCACCCCCGGCAACTGCTGGATATCAATAACTCCCCGGCCGGCGTCGGCATGCACGGCCTGTATGAACTCAACAATAGCGATTTCGCGGCGGGATTGCAGCGCAGCGTCCTGGCGGCAGTAAAACGCACCACCCAGTTAGCTAACGAATAACACACCCGGCCGATCGCGCTGGCCCGACGCCAAGTCGGTGGGGTCGGCAAAGGTCAAAGGATCGACAACTGCTCGCTTAGGGTCTGCAATAGCAAATCAATTTTAGGGGTTAACCGCCGGGAGATTGGCCAAACGAGATGTAACGGCAGGCCATCCGCCACCTGTTCGGCCAGAATATGTTCCAGCCGGCCCGCTCGCAGACTGTCGTTAACCAGCCAGGTGGCCATTTGCGCGATACCGGCCCCAGCCTCAAGGGCCGCCACCTGAGCTTCGCTATCGCCCACTACCATACGACATGCCACGGCCACCGGTGCGCGCAGCCCATCAGGTGTCGTCACCGACCACGGGCTTACCGCCCCATCGTTTTTGCCATACACCACGCAATCATGTTGCCCCAATTGGTCAACCCTGACCGGTTCCCCCCGCCGCGCCAAATAGCCAGGCGCCGCACAAAAAATCAATCGTTCAGTCCCCAGATAACGAGATCCGATCGCCGGAGGCAGAGTATTCACCGCGCCAATACGCACCGCAACATCCACCCCCTCCTCAAGCAAATCAACGAATCGATCGGTAAAGGTCACGTGTGGTCGCAAATAAGGATGACGTTGGCTGAACGCAATTAATAATGGCATGACGACCAGACGGCCAAATGAGGCGGGAAGATCGATACGCAATCGCCCCATCGGCGTTTGTGCATGGGAAGCCAGCACCGCTTGCGCATCCGTTAGCTCGTTTAGCACACGCAGGCATGTCTCAAAATAGGCCTGCCCAGCATCCGTCAACGATAAATGACGTGTGGTACGGTCAAATAACCGGGTACCCAGGCGCTGCTCCATACGCGCCACACTTTTACCCACCGCCGAAGGGGTGAGATTGAGCTGCACAGCAGCGGCGGCGAAACTACCACATCTGGCGGCATAGACAAACGGCGTCAGGCCGGTTAAGCGTTCATTAGGATTCATGCTATTACGGATATATTGTCGTGAGTGTCGGGAAACCTTACCCGGGATAAGACATTAATTCTAGCTTATGCTTATACCCGTCATACTTCACGCTGCAGGTGCGTTAGCTTACCTCGCTCA
Organism: Acerihabitans sp. TG2; assembly: GCF_035013185.1. NCBI lineage: Bacteria > Pseudomonadati > Pseudomonadota > Gammaproteobacteria > Enterobacterales > Pectobacteriaceae > Acerihabitans > Acerihabitans sp. TG2. The sequence continues at coordinate 14,648 of NZ_JAYGJO010000005.1, read as the reverse complement.
CCCCAGTCACTTACTAGAGTAAGCTCCTGGGGATTCTCTGCGTCGCCGCCTTCCTGCAACTCGAACTATTTAGGGTTATACCCGTCATACTTCACGTTATAAGGGGATGTGGGTTTTCCTGTAGCACGAATTATTTAGAGCATGTTTTGATTTTCAAACGAAGGAGTACTCGATGCAAAAACGCGCATTAATCGTGGGTATCAGCGGTGTGATCGGCAGCGCCCTGGCCGAGAGACTACTGGCGAACCAATGGCACGTTTACGGCCTGTCACGTGGCCACACGGCGGTTCCCGTCGGCTGTGAGTCCCTATTGGCCGATCTCACCGATGCAGCATCAGTCAAGTCGGCGATCGGCAATCTTACCGTGGACCGGGTGTTTTTTTCCGCCTGGTCGCGTCAGGACACGGAAAAGGAGAATATCCGCGTCAACGGCGCCATGGTAAGCAACGTGCTCAATGCGCTGGGCGACCGTCTGGCAGCCGGCCATGTGGCGCTGGTGACCGGGCTTAAACATTACCTTGGACCATTTGAGTCCTATGCCACCGGCGAGGTGCCCATAACCCCTTTTCGCGAAGAGCAGGGCCGCTTGCCGGTGGACAACTTTTATTACGAACAGGAAGATCGCCTGTTCGCCGCCGCCGGGCAATACGGTTTTACCTGGAGTGTGCACCGTCCCCATACCATTATCGGTTATGCCATTGGCAATGCCATGAATATGGGGATAACCCTGGCGGTATACGCCACATTATGCAAACAAACCCACCAACCGTTTATTTTCCCCGGATCGGCGACCCAATGGCACGGCGTCACGGATATGACCGACGCCCGGCTATTGGCCCGTCATTTGGAATGGGCCGCCACCCACAGTCAAGGGCAAAACCAAGACTTTAACGTGGTAAACGGTGATGTCTTCCGTTGGAAATGGATGTGGTCGCAACTGGCGGACTATTTTGGTCTGGAAGCGGCACCGTTCCCCGGCGAGACGCGCCCACTATCCAATCGGATGCAAGCAGCACCGGCACAGTGGCAAGCGATAGCTCAACGTTTCACTCTAAAGGAGAACGATATCGGCAGGCTGGTTTCCTGGTGGCATACCGATGCCGACCTCGGCCGGCCGATGGAGATCATCACCGATATGAGTAAAAGCAGGAAGGCTGGATTTATGGACTATCAAAACACCCGAGACAGTTTTATCGACCTGTTTGATCGGCTAAAAGCACAGCGGGTAATCCCCTCTTAGGGTGCACCCGCTCGACGATCGTTAACTGAGGATCCGGATCGGCTCACCGGCCTGCCAGGCGAGAATATCGTCGATCATCTGGCTAAAAAACAGTCGATAGCTCTGCTCGGTAACATAACCGATATGTGGCGTCGCCAACACATTATTCAGGGTGCGAAAAGGATGATCGGCCGGCAGAGGCTCTTGTTCAAAGACATCCAGAGCTGCGCCGGCGATGCGCCGTGCCCGCAGTGCCGCGATCAATGCAGCTTCATCAACGATCGGGCCGCGCGCGGTATTGATCAGGTAGGCCGAGGGTTTCATCAACCCCAGCATGGTGGCATCCACCAGTCCGCGGCTACGTTCACTTAATACCAGGTGTACACTCAGCACATCCGCACGTTCAAACAACGCGGTTTTACTCACGTAGGTGACACCGGTTAGCGCCGCCCGCTCGGGGGTAAGGTTTTCACTCCAGGCGATGGTACGCATGCCAAACGCCTGGGCATAACCGGCCATCTTCTGGCCAATCTTGCCTAGCCCGAGAATACCCAGCGTTTGACCGTGCAGCCCACACCCCAGGCCACACTGCCAGCCCCGCCCTCTGAGCGAGTCGGACTCCGTGAGCAGGCCGCGGGTCAACGCCATCACCAGCGCCCAGGTCAGTTCTGGCGCCGCATTGGCATCGCCGCCGGTGCCACACACCTCAACGCCGGACTGTGCCGCGGCGACCAGATCAATCGCGGCATTACGCATGCCGCTGGTGACCAGCAGTTTTAAGTGGGGCAGTTGACACAACAATGCCCGATCAAACCGCGTGCGTTCGCGCATGGCGCAGATAATGGTATAGGGCCGTAACCGTGCGACCATCTCCTGCGCGGTGCCGGGATAATCAGCCAAAAAATCCACCCGACCGACCGAGGCCAACGCCGACCAATCCGCCATGTTTTCAGCTACGGATTGCCAGTCATCAATGACCGCAATACGCACAGGCAGCTTATCCATCCATTCTCCCCCTTTTACTTATCATTCAGGCGGCCATATGGCCGCCTGTGTAATGTCCCCGTCGATAACACCCGCGCATCACCACCGTTAAACGATAACGGCGGCGCGCCTAGTGTGCTAATCGCCGTAATAAACGTGCTGATATAACGATTTGACATCCTCCACCGTCGGTTTGCCCGGATTGGTCAAGGTGCAGGGATCGGCAAAGGCATTACCGCTCATACGGTCCAACACGGTATTGTATTGCTTTTCTTCCATCACCACTTCACGACAATCTTTCATGGTGCGGGGAATATTCAGTCGGCAATTCAAATCATTGATAGCGTCGATCAGGCTGCCAATGCCCAAGCGTTTTTCCAACTGGCGGTACTTATCGGTAAACAGGCCGTTGTACTGAATAACGTATGGCAGCATGATGGCATTCGCCAAACCATGGGTAATACCAAACTCGCCGCCGAGTTTATGCGCCATGGAATGAACCAACCCCAGAGAGGCATTGGTAAAAGCAATACCGGCCAGGGCTGAGGCATTGTGCATGTGGTAACGCGCGGTCAAGTTGTCCGGCTGCAGATACGCAGTTTCCAGGTGTTCAAACACCAGATGCACCGCTTCTAGCGCATAGGGATCGGTAAACGAGGTCGCAGCGGTAGACACGTACGCTTCCAGGGCATGGGTCAATACGTCCATCCCGGTATACGCCGTGATATGCGCTGGCATGGTGGCCGGAATGCGGGGATCGAGAATCGCGATATCCGGAACCATATCCGCCGCCACTATCGGGTATTTAATATGACTTTCGGTATCGGTGATCACCGAAAACGCCGTAATTTCGGAACCACTGCCACTGGTGGAAGGAATGGCAATAAAACGCGCCTTGTTACGTAATGGCGGCATTGAGCCCACCGGGATAATGTCCTGAAAGTCCAACTGCGGATGCTCGTAGAAACACCACATCACCTTGGCTGCATCAATAGCCGACCCGCCGCCGATGGCCACAATCCAGTCAGGCTGAAATGCCAACATCTCCTTGGCACCTCTGCGCACGGTGGTTACCGAGGGGTTGGGTTCCACATTATCGATAATCATGCATTCGAAACCCGCGTGTTCCAACAATGTCCGAGCCCGGTCTAAAAAGCCCATACGTTTCATAGAACTGCCGCCGGTCACCAGAGCGGCCCGCTTACCGGTTAATGTTCCCAGGTGATCCAGGGCATTTTCACCATAGATAATGGTTCGCGGCAACACGAACGTTGAGATGGTCATAAAGCGACTCCTTAAGGGGTAGATTCAAAATTTTCGGTTCAACATTAACGAACCCACAATCACACATAAGGCGTGATAATGGGCGCTTCTGAATCCACCATACCCTTTGAGCGCCAACAAAACTGGCAGGAGGTAAACTAATTTAAAAATTAGGCAAATATTCTGGCCTGTTACCCGCCGTGTTGCGTGGTAATACATTGACACTTTAGGTTATATCCAGCCATTGCCGGTAAACACTACCGGCCTCGTGGACCCCAATTTATGCCAAAATAAATTTGCTTACGCTTTGACGCAAACGTTGAGAATGGTCAATCAAGGACTGCGACGCTTCGGCACACGCCAGGGTAAGGCGGCTGCTACCCTGAATTTGCTGATTTAGTTCGGCAATCTCAGCCGCAACGCTGTTCACTTGTTCGCTTTGGAGTGTGGCATTTTTCCGAAGTTCACCTAATAACAAGGCAACGCCCCGTACCGCCTGAATAATATCGTGATAAAACGCATCCAGCGCCTTTACCCGACTAAAACCAGAATCAATATGCTGATGAGTCGAGTTAACCAGGGTATCAATATCCGCCGTCGAACCGCCGCTCTTTTTCGACAGCAACGCCATCTCTTGCGCCACCACTGAAAATGTCCGACCAAAGGCCCCGGCATGGGCTGACTCAATGGCCGCATTTAACGATAACAGTTTGGTTTGCATGGAAATGCCTTCCAGAAATACCACGATACCGGCGATTTTTTCCGATTCCGCCACAATCTCGTGCATTTTTTCGCCGACCTCCGCGACCATCGTGCCGCACTGCCGGGTCAACGCTTCCGCATCGCTCATTTGTTGGGTGGCGGTGCCGGCGAAACGCGCACCATTGTCCGCCTCCTGAGCAACACCGTTTAGCTTTTGGCCAATGGTTTCGAAGACCTGCAGTTGTTGCAGGCTGGATTGGCTAAAACGCTGATTATGATCGGCGATTTCCCCTGCCCCACCCATGACCAGAGAGGAGATATCATTAATCTCCCCGACAATATGCTGCAAGCCCTGTTGCATCTGACCGAGACCCTTATGCAACCAGCGCATTTCCCGCGACTGCCAGCGTGAAGACGGCAAGGATTCGGCAATATTACCGGTGGCAATTTGCGCCATATGACGCAAAGCGTGGTTAAGTGGCACCATTACCGCATGGGACAAGACGATGTAGGCCAGGGCCAACAGCGCCGCCAGCAGCGCGGAAATCCCGAGAGACAGGTTACGGTTGACGGTAAGCGAGTTAAGAATGGACTGGTTGAAATGCCCGGCATCTGCATTGTCTTGATTAAGAATTTGGTAAAATACAGTATTATATTGTTCCTGGAATGCTTGGATGGGTACCATAAAAAATGCGTCCAGATTATCCGAGCGCAGGCCTTTTAATTGCTCGTTAAGGCCATCGAACAACAATGCAAAATTCTGTTGCAACGGGGCATTCTTGTCCCCTCCTCCCACGTTTTTTTGGTAAGCCGCAAAATAATCCTGAGCGTGTGTTAACGATAGTGCAGCGCTGTCGGCCAGCGCCTGCCAGCTATTCACTGAACCCGTTTGCTTGTCTTGCATAAAATAGATACCGGCGCGGTTTATATCGTCACTGGCGGTCAATAACTCTATGCGGGATTTATCCATCAACGCCTGACGCTCAGCCAGGGCATGGACCACGGTGATATTGTCTTGGGTGTGGGCGACCAGACGGGTTAGCAATACCATTGATGCACATTGCAATAAACAAAATACCACCAGGAAAAGAATAAAACCGCCGCGCAGGCTCGTTGCCCACTCCGGCGGCGCCACTCGCCCCCATCGTTGCTTTAGGTAAAACCACTGCGTTCTCACTGACATATATCGTATTCCGCCGAAAATAAAATGCAGTATTCGACGGTGGCATGTCAGTAACGTGACACTCGAGTGCACGGTAGAGAAAACAGAATGTTAACCCACCTTAAGCCAAATTATTATCGACATTATCGGCGGGTTAAAACTTTTCCCAATTGCCGTTGGATTTATCTGAATCAGCTTTCGCCACGCGAGAGGAACTCGCCGATGCCTTCACCCGAGCCGTCGTGGCATTATTATTCAATTTATTGTCTTGCGGAAGTTGGAATACCGATACCGTTTCCGTCAGCAAACGCGCCTGCTCTTCCAATGACGCTGCCGCCGCTGCGGATTCTTGCACCAACGCCGCATTTTGTTGGGTCACGCCATCCATTTCCAATACCGCCTGACCCACCTGGGTAATACCTCGACTTTGTTCTTGTGACGCTGACGAAATCTCCCCAATCAGATCCGTTACCCGAGTCACCGCCTGCACAATATTGTGCATGGTTTCACCCGCACGGGAAGCCTGCTGGGAGCCAGCATTGACTCGCTCAACCGACTCTGCAATCAGTCCTTCTATCTCTTTTGCCGCTTGAGCACTGCGCTGTGCCAAGCTGCGCACCTCTCCCGCCACCACGGCGAAACCACGCCCTTGTTCACCGGCACGAGCCGCTTCCACCGCAGCGTTTAACGCCAAAATATTGGTCTGGAAAGCGATGCCATTAATTACACTGGTGATATCGGCAATTTTACGCGAACTGGTGCTAATGCTACCCATGGTCGATACCACTTCATCGACGATTTCTCCGCCTTTTTTGGCGGTATTGGACGCATCCTGTACCAACTTATTGGCCTGAATGACATTTTCAGTATTTTGCTTCACCGTCGCGCCCAGTTGCTCCATGCTGGCGGCCGTTTCTTCAAGCGCCGCTGCCTGCTGCTCAGTGCGGGAGGACAGATCGCTATTGCCCAGGCTTATCTCTCCCGCGCCTTGGTAAATGGAAGCTGAACCATCACGAATAGCGGTTACCGTGCTAATCAGGTTACGCTGCATTTCCTGCAAATAGGGAATGAGCCGGCCAACATTATTTTGACCGATGTCGCTGATGACATCCCCCAAATGCCCAGTGGACAACGTATGTAGATAGGCTTTGATCCGATCGAGTGGTTTGATCATAAACGTAATCAAGTACCGATCGGTCAGGATCAAAATGACCACACCAGCCATCAGCGCCATGATTAAGATGATTTTACACAGTTCCACCATCGCCACCATCTGGCGCGCACTGTGATCCGACATCGCTTCGGTTTTAAATTTTTCTGCCGCCGCGCCAAATGCCACACTCAATGGTGGATACTCAGTACGAAAAAAACGACGATATTCCGCTAAATTATTGGCCAGTGCGGCGTCGTGCATCGGCTTTAGCCCATCGGTTAACAAATGCGACCAGGTCGTAATCATGTCATCAGTGGTGGCGGCGTCCATCGAAGAATGCTGACGCGCTTTAAATTCTTCCAAGGCCTTTTCACTATTGTTCATGGCAACAGTCGCCTTAGCCAACACTGCGGCCGCCTCCGACATATCACCGGTCTGGGAGAAGTCCATGCCGCGGTTTAACCGGGTCACAGTACGAAAATACTGATCGTTTCCGCGGGTAATGATATCAATATCTTTTTTCTGATTTTCACTGACCGTTAATAACTGGGTGACCTGATTGAGCGAGACGAGAGTAAATGCCGCTACCCCGCTCCAGACCGCCAAAAAAAAGCCAAGCGTGATTAATAGTACAACCCTAATGCTGGTGTTTTTAAGAAAGTGCATAATCCTACTCCTGTTCATTATTCCTATGCTGGCTTTTTGGCATATATGGGTAAGCATTCAAGGTGGGGACCGTGAAAATGATGTACATCGTTTATGCCCAGTGGAATCTGAGGTGATCTAGGTGTTAATGTGTATCCTCTATAGTACAACTCCCGATGAGATTAATATTTTAGCGTTAATGGTTATCGGCAAATGTTGAAAAAACTTTATAGAAGGTGAGTAAAAAACAGATCAAAAACAGAGAGTTAGATTTAAAGTCATTAATTAGTCAACTAAGTCAGCGCGAAAAATATAAACCACTACTTATTGAAAAATCATACAATAAACCTTCATGGCATTAATAAATAAAGGAATTAAATATAGAATTACTTTTTAAAAAAAACACAACTTGAGTATAATCCGATAAAATCGCTTAACATAAATCTGATGGCAGTTAATCGTAGCATAGTAAATCAACCTGACACTATGGGTAGATGATGTTGCATCCGATACTCATAAATACGCTCGCCCCATCGGCGTGAACCAATACTACAGAAGACAACGTATAAAATTAAGAAAATAAGATCAAAAAACCAGCAACCAAACCCGCCTATCACCCGGTATGTTGCTTTGTTGCTTATCTGCAATTTTATTCAAAAAAATTGCAGGATTAGGTGTTAATCTGTCATGCGCGGTAAGTAAATAGTTCCTAGGAACCCCATAGATAATTAAACCCACTCTATTCTGCAAACAGGGGTTCACTGGTTGGGAAAGATATGTTTGCGATACTGGCCAAACGATATTCCTGCCATTCAATAAAAATAAGTAATATATTACAAAATTACACATTATTTGATTGGTTATATCGTTTAAAGCAGGATAAACATATCCAGGCAGTGTAAATGCGTTTGTGCCAGTTTGGATGGATACCCATTTTGTCCCAAAACAGAAAAACCCTGTTTTTGGTAAAACCCAGACGCATTAGGCGTTGAGCAAAGCGTGATCCGCGTAAACCCCCGCGCCTTTGCCTCCTGTTTTATCGTTTCAATAATCAAACTCGCCATACCTCTGCCGACAAACGCGGGAAGCGTAAATACCGCTTCAACACTGCCGGCGGTAACGTCGAGATAACCGGTGGCAACAGGTTGGCCTTCCGGGCCATCGATGACAAAAAAGGGGTGATCAGTTATCACCATGGGGTAGCTTTCCGGCATTTTATCCGGCGTCCAGGCGTTGATCACTGAAGCATCATAGCTTTCTCTGCATCCATAACGAATAGCCTGATTTCTGATCTGCCAACATTCTTCAGCTTCATCAGGGACAGCCAGCCTCACCTGCATCGACCCTCCTAAACCCGCTTAGCACTTTGATTAAAAGAACATACGTTTGTTTCACCTGCAATCTACGCCTCTACTTTTATCAAATAAATAAATTAGAAACAACAACTCGTGTGACACTCGGGGGTAATGACGCCAAGAGGGTCGACGGAATTAGCGATGCATGACGTGTTGTGCCAAGTAGATGGCGCACATGGGCGACCGTCACGGGGCAGGGCCAGAAAAAATGCATGGGCTGGACTGGTTCCTGTACGCCTGTTGTGCTAACGCGACATACAATTTCGCAATTACTCCGGAGGTCATCTAATGAGTTCGACAGCCCTGAGGTCGGCACGACTGGGTCTGCGTGCAACGCCAGAGCAGGAAGCTGTGCTACGGCGCGCGGCCGACATCGCTCATAAGTCGATGACGGACTTCATCCTCGATAGCGCCTATCAGGCGGCTGAACAGACGCTTCTCGACCAGCGCCTGTTCTTGGTGTCTGGAAGTCAGTCGCATGCGCTGTTTGATTTACTGGATCGACCAGCCCAGGACAACGCAGGGCTACGGGATCTGTTCTCTCGCTCTGTGCCCTGGAGTAATTGATGCCACTGGCGGGTCCGCATGGACTGGACGCAAACCATGTGCTCGACGACTTCGATTGCGGCAAGGCCAGTTTGAACGACTGGCTAGTGCGATATGCGCGTCAGGCACAATCCAGTGGTTCGGCTAAAACCTATGTTGTAGCAGAGGGACAGCACGTTGCTGGTTATTTCAGCCTGACTGTGGGCCAAATTGATACACTTGAAGCGCCAGATCGTGTGCGTAAAGGCATGGCCGGCTATCCGATCCCCATGATCATTCTGGCACGGTTGGCGGTAGACCAGCGGATGCACGGCCGGGTATCGGTGTGGGTCTGCTGCAAGAAGCCATTCGACGTACGGTTTTTATTTCCGAACAGGCCGGTGTGCGCGCCATACTGACGCACCCGATTGATCAAGCCGCGACACGCTTCTACCAGCGTTTCGGCTTCGACGTTTCACCTGCACGGGAACAGCAGTTGCTGTTATTGCTCAAGGATGCACGTAAGTTGCTGCTGCCTTAGCAGTCCAGCGGTCCCGTCCTTTATTGCTGGATATGAGTGCCGACAGTAGCCAAGGAATATCAGCGCCCATCAGTATTGAGAAAAATACTACTAGCTTGAAAATGGTTGTATTCTGGGTGTCATAAATATTCCCTAATATGAGCGATGTTTAGTCAGGGCTAATGGGTGAAAACAGGCTAACTGAATTGTACTTACGAACCCCGTTGTGAAAGGGGGGAACCGTAACAGAAGTTTGTCTATTAATGAATTGATAGTCTACAATATAAGAACCAAGTCTATTAGAACGGGCAGTTATCCATACTGCGTCCATACCGTACTGCTGTTTCTTAAATAAAGTTGATTTATTGGTACAAAGTTGAATCCAGCGTGTTGTGTGAGCATCTTTAATCCATAACCCTGCCTCACAGCGACTAGATTTCCCAATAGCCGGTCCAGGGAATGTTAACTCATAATCAGATTCATAACGAATTATCTCCCCCGGTAATAGGTAAGTACAAACGTCGTAACAATGTAAAATGCAAACAAAACCAATACAAAACCCCCCTAAGAAGGTCTCCAGTATATGTGCTGGTGTTTTATTTTCTGGGCGTTGATAAGTTACACAACCAGCAAATACAAGTCCGATAATACATCCGAAAGTTATATAGGACATAAATTCCGGGATAGATTTCATTAAAATGGTATTTCTTCCAATTTTGGAAGCCCACAGCATATACCAAAACCACAAAGCCATTGCACAAAAAATAACAATCACTAAAATAGTGTTTTTAATTTTTCTTTTGAAGTAAATATAAGAATTCATATTATTATTTTTTCACTTTGATTGATTTTTTAGTTTCAATCGATTCTGTATATAATGCAATACTATTGCGACAATATTGAATCTAATCGTTAGCTACTTACCTAAATCAATGATAAAAAATCATATTTATTTTCCAATTTAATATTTGCAGACTCTTTTTTAAGCCGACGCATTGGCAAATCACATTGCATTGCATACCAAGTCATCCATTTGATAGATTTTTAGATTATTTACTGACTGACACAGTTTAGCAATTCAATAGCATTCGTTGTGTGGCTCGCATTGCAGAGTTCGAGCGGATAACCAAAGAAAGAGTTGATATCAGCTTCTTTCTAAATGTTTTTCCCTTGAGTAGGTTGCCGTAAATAAGCCTTCTTTTTTCGTTGTTGGGATAATGATAACAAAAGCAGCCAATCATACAATCTAAATTACAGACTATGGCGCTGGGATGTGAAGAACTGTTTAAGATCAGGGGACACTGGGATGAGATAACTTGCGGTTAGCCAGAGTAGCTGTTGGCCCTAATCCACAATTTTGCTCAACTCAAAACTGGAAATCCGGCATGATAAAATCATTCCGCTAAGGGACGTGATCGATCAGGGTCAACGTTGTTGTCACGCCCTGCTGATTTAGGCTGTTGGGAGTGTTAGAAGTTCTATGTCATTCCAGTAAAATACCGACAAAAAGGAATGATACATGTCCCAGCCCTTCGATTTTGATAAAGCCCTGAAAGCACTTCAGGAGGGTCAGGCCCTAACGGATAAAGATGGCATATTAACAATTTTAATCAAACAGTTAGCGGTAGCTGCGCTAGCTGATGAGCTGGATTCTCACCTCGCTCAGGATATTGCCGCTAACCGTAAAAACAGCGCGACCAAAAAGACAGTTAAACCACCCACCGCTACCTTTGAACTCGCCACTCCCTGCGACCGTAACGGCTCCTTTGAACCTCAGTTGGTGAAGAAGTATCAGACCACCCTCTCTGACGAGATGGAGCGCAAGATCATCCGCATGTTCGCGCTGGGTATGAGCGGCAAAGACATCAGCCAGGAAATCGAAGCTTTATACGCTTTCAGCGTATCCAGTGCCACAATTAGTGCTGTCACCGATAAAAACAGGCGGCAGAAACAGCGCTGGATGAGCTGGAGGCGAAATGGGGTCAGCCGTACCCTGAGGTGATCCAGTCGTTGCGAAGGAAATGGGATAATCTGTCGCATTACTTCCGGTATCCGGCGACGATCCGCAAGGTAATTTACACGACGAACGCAATTGAATCGGTGCGCCGTCAGTTCAGAAAGCTGATGAAAACCAAAGGCGCATTTCCTAATTAAAACAGTCTGTTGAAGTTGCTTTGTTTGAGGTTAATGAACGCATAGGAAAAATGGATAATGCCGATACAGAGCTGGAATTTGACATTGTCCCAGTTGGCGATTTATTTTGAGGGTCGCCTCGATAAAGTGATTACGTTGTAGTGATTTTTTAACGTGACACAGAATGATGAACGTTCTCTTTTTTTCCCATACCACCACTGATGTCACAGCTTTCCCTGCATGGCCAGTTTATTTAAATTATCCATTCGGGCATTCATTTCTTCATTGCTAATGAACTCAACCTCGCCGGCATCATAGCTATCAAAGGCTTCTTGTATCTGCTGAGCTAGCCAGTACTCATGCTCATTGCCCTGATATTCTACCTCTTCTGCAGCCAGTTCCTCTGCACGTCGGCGCATCAGCTCCGTTAGGCTCTTGTTATGTCTTTCCGCCGCCTGCGTCGCCAGTCGCTTTGTCTCTTCATCTATTCTGAAGTGGATCGTGCTCATGTTGGTTCGCCAGTGTGGTGTCATTTGTGTTGTCATTATTCACATCATCATCACTTATGTCATCCTCAGGATTAAGCGCCGCCGGATGGATACTCCCATGCCCCGCCTGCAGCGCCTTGATGCTCACCTGCGTATACAGCGCCGTGGTTTCCAGGCTGGCGTGGCCGGCATAGCGGCGCTTTCATGGACGAACACCGTTCCCGGCCCGGCACGTGTTTTCCGCCTGTTAAGTTTGCTTCCTGAGCTGATGCGAGTTGACCTGTCTCGCCGTCTGCTGGGCGCGGGTCAGCGGAGCTTGTAAGCGATGATGATGATTAATTGGTTAGCATCGTTCTCAATACACTCGAGGATTGTTTTGCCGGCAGCTTCAGTACCCTCTGATACAAATCAATAGTCATCTCACAAATTTTCTCGCGATCACTATTCGGATCAGCTGGCGCATCTAACATCGTTATATCCTGCCCATAGAGCAGCAACATTTGTTGAAAAATCAACGATAGCTCATGCTGTGCCATTGCGTCATCCTGTTGTGTATTTATCGTTCTAGGGGTTTCATAAGAAGCAATAATTAAAGCATTATCCACTGCCATTCTGCGTTGCATGATGTTAAGCGGCAATAATTGCACAGGATCAATGCCACCGTCTAACTGAGGAAACAGATACTTAAAACATTTTTGCTCTTTTTGCACATATAATTTTTGTATTTGCTGCAAATTCACAGCCACATGTTCAATGAGTGTATCATCTGTAGCATACCGTATGCGTGCAAGCAGTATAGATGCATGCTTAAGTTGTAACATATCAATTATTTGTTGACGCGACGAACCATTTTTTTTGAGCGATACAGCCGATTCCAACATGGAAGAGTACAGAGTAGGTTCATATTTCTTAATAGTTTGATACATTGGAATGTCGGCCATAGCCTGTTCAAAATTGCGCATTTCTTTTTTATTATTGTTAGAAAATAAATAATCGACTGCAATAGTATTCCATAAGGCAATAGCCACTAATGTTAGAATACTTACCGTCACTTTACCGATATGCCACTTAGCGTTTATTTTAGTCAAAAAAAACCATGCAGCCATACCTACTGCACCTGATATAATAATTTGCCCACAATCCATAAAAATTTCCTGCAGTATACATATAGGACATTACTCTCTCTTTAAGCAAAGAAATTCATAATGCTTACGCCATCAAAAAATTAATTGTTAAAATTATTTAATAAGACATTATATCAATACACATATCGTCATCCCATGTTAAATGCAATTAATATATTTTTTGTTTAATATGGATATAAGTTGCAAGCTAAAAATTCACCACATATATTACTTAAACAAGTACCCCATAAATAATAATGATATGTCGATTGTTCCTGGAGGGCACGAAGTAATCACCTATCGCGGCGATATTCTGTCTTAGCAACGGGGATATCCTTAGTTTCAACAGGCGTTATTATCTTCCATCATGCGCCGATATTTTTCGAGCAACGAGCCGAACACCTCTTCCACCGTTTTGCCTTCCCCACTGTTCGCACCCAGATCAACCGCTGCGCGCAACGCCTCGAGTTTCTTGTGTTGCTCACGCTCTTCTAACGAGCGTAACCCCGCGCTTACCACTTCACTGACATTGTTATAACGACCGCTTTCGATTTGCGCACGAATAAACTGCTCGAAATGATGACTTAACGCGATACGGGTTGTCATGACTATCTCCAGACTAATGATGCTATATGTTAGTATTTTCTCAGCCACCCCTACCGTCAACTTTTTTGCCTTTTTCTGCCTCATCTTGTGCTGCCAAGTCGGCCAGCAGTCCGCTAATAATGCTATTCGTATAGCTTTGTGCCACCGCCGTCGAAGCGGCTTAAGTGATATAGTCACCAGGGCGGTAAGCGGCTTGTTCCCTTGTGGTGTGAACACAACCCGATAGTACGTCATGTTTTTTTGGTTTTCACCCCGTGAGTCCGCGCCAGGTTTTCACGTACATCTACCGCGCTCAATCCCCGACTTCCGTCCGCCTTGAGCGCTTCATATGCTGGGATCACGTCTTCTCGCAACCTGCGTTCCATAGCCTGATCACGTGCGTCCAGCGCTCGCAAGCCTTCGCGAATAACGTGGCTTTCTGAAGCATATTCTCCGTTGGCGACTTTTGATTTAACCTTGGTTGCCGTTTCAGTAGGCAGTGTGATGATCATCTGCTGCATAGTGCTCATTTTATCTCTCCTCTTAGTGAGTAGGATTAAATCGTACTCATCTTTGCCACGCTCTTCATCTGCCAACAGATCCACCAGAAACCGCCGGCGATAGTCGTAGATGCCGACATACTTGACAGCCGCAGCGGGCGACCAAAATGCTCACCTACTACAGCCGCAGCCCCGGTAATCCTCCCATTTTTAACAGAGGTTATGAGTAGAATTAGGTCATGTATTGTCTATACTGCATCGGTGTGTAGCCATTCAAAGCCATATTAGGA